>JBARXI010000042.1:0-9089 GCA_049647275.1 Microcoleaceae cyanobacterium | reverse complement strand
AAAGGAGAAAGCGGTCGTTTCGCGGAGCGACATGTAAAGCGGAGCTTCCCCGTTGGGTGGGATGGCGATCTTCGGAGCGGCTCTGCACTCTTCGGGTCTCCTCGCTGTCCTCCAATCGACCAAGAGAAAGAGAGAAAAAATTTTCATGATTAGTCAATCCAATCCGTTTCAAGGAGAGGTAATAATTAATAATTAATAATTAATTATTAATTGTTGAACAGTTCTTGTACTACTTTTATGTTAAAAGTTGACGTACCGAATGTGGGCTTCAAGATAGTACCGACCGATAATATTGTCGTTAGCGTTTGCGATAGCATTCCGTAAGGAAAGCGGCGCGTTAGCGCGGCCAACTTTACTCCAGAAATGGGTCTGCGGGGACGGCGACTGAAGTCTCGCCCGTAGTTTTTCGGACTCCGTTTAAAACACGCGATTTCCAAACTACTGATTTTTTTTAGGTGAATTTTGTCAGAAGATTAATTTAGTGAGTCAAAAGTGAGTGAAGTGGTAAATGGCTATTAGCATTGGATCGGTTTCTGAATCAGATTTGGCAAGTCGGCGACAAGTATTGCGCCGTCAACGACGTTTAAGAATAGTAGTTCTGATATGGCAAATACTGGCAGTAGGTGGTTTGGCAGGGGCTCTATTTTGGGCGATCGCTCAACCTATTTGGCTGATAACTAAACCCCAACAGTTAACTGTCGAAGGTAACCAATTACTTTCAGACCGAGCAATATTGTCTTTAATCTCTTTGGAATATCCTCAGTCTCTATGGGGAATTAAACCACAGGATTTAACTGAAGATTTAGAGTCTCATGGCCCAATTGCTAAGGCTAAGATTAGTCGTCAGTTATTTCCTCCAAGTTTGAAGATTTCAATTATAGAAAGACGTCCCGTAGCAATTACTCAATTAAAAAGCAAGGTGGGTACTCCTGAGTCACAAAAGATGGGATGGTTGGATGCTCATGGTAATTGGATACCTCTCGAAAGCTTTTCTGCCCTAGAGCGCACTCAATCTTTGCCTACTCTCAAAGTAATTGGTTTTAGTGAACAATATCGCCCATATTGGCGTTTACTATATCAAAGTTTAAGTCGTAGTCCAGTTAAAGTATTTGAAATTAATTGGCAAGATCCAGGAAACTTAATTCTGACAACTGAACTAGGAATGGTGCATTTAGGGCCATATAGCTCTAGATTTAGCGAGCAATTAAATATGTTGGATCGGATGCGGAAGTTGCCAAAAAAACTTGACCCTCGGCGAATGTCCTATATCGACCTGAAAAATCCAGCTTCTCCTTTAATTCAGTTACCTGATGGGGCTAGGGCTATTAGGGTTCTATCACAGTGAACTACCTTTTTGCTGAACTTACTGGCCGTATTTCAACCTGTATCTCAAAAACAAAAATTTCTACCTAATTAGGACTAACTCCGTAACTCTATTTATAGTGGATTGGCACACCTACCTAAAAGTGTGCACTCTGATTTTTGTTTGTAGGTATTTTGATCTCCCCCCTCTTCCCCCTCTTCCCAAACTCCCCCATCTTTAATTGAGGTGCACTATTTTAGCGTCGGTCCAGTCGGCTGCGTTGCAACGCATCTTACACCATAGGAAGTGTAGAATAGATGATTTTGCGTAAGTCCTGTTAATAAATAAACTTGTTGGTTTATAATCCAACATAACTTAAAATGTGACTGATTAACCTCTGCCAAGGGCTATCCTGGTAAGGTATGAGGTAACTTAAAGTAAAAAAAACAGTATATAATATACCATCCCTAATAATGATAGTCAATAATCAACCAGGGGTCGGCCATGAAAGTCCCCAATCCCAAGGACAAGGAAATTTTCCATTGCCAAAAAATACCTCTAATCCATTTCGCAATAATTCAGGGTTGTATGGAGAACAAACTCAAAATCACGACCCCAAGGCTATAGCAAGGGAAGAATCTAGGAGTGATGATATTGTGCCAAGTAGTGCCGCAAAAATCAAGGTAATCGGTGTAGGTGGTGGTGGGGGCAATGCTGTTAACCGGATGATTGCTAGTGAGGTCTCTGGTATAGAATTCTGGACGGTAAACACAGATGCCCAAGCTTTAACCCTGTCACACGCTCCCAAACGTTTACAACTTGGACAAAAGCTGACAAGAGGGCTGGGAGCAGGAGGTAATCCTGCTATTGGTCAAAAGGCGGCTGAGGAATCTCGTGATGAGATTGCAAATGCTTTAGACCACCCAGACCTAGTGTTTATTACCGCCGGGATGGGAGGCGGTACTGGTACTGGTGCTGCCCCAGTTATAGCCGAAATTGCTAAAGAAGCAGGCTCTCTGACGGTGGGGGTTGTGACTCGTCCGTTTACTTTTGAAGGGCGACGCCGAATTACTCAGGCTGATGAAGGTATTGCTGCTTTACAGAGCAGAGTAGATACTTTAATCGTGATCCCTAATAATCGCTTGATATCTGTGATTAACGAACAAACTCCTGTACAGGAGGCTTTTAGAATTGCAGATGATATCTTGCGCCAAGGTGTACAGGGAATTTCAGATATTATTACTGTGCCTGGCTTGGTGAATGTTGACTTTGCTGATGTGCGAGCAGTTATGGCAGATGCTGGTTCGGCGCTAATGGGTATTGGTATGGGGTCTGGGAAGTCTAGGGCAAGGGAAGCAGCAAATATGGCTATTTCTTCTCCTTTACTTGAGTCTTCTGTTGAAGGAGCTAGAGGTGTTGTCTTTAATATTACTGGTGGTACTGATTTAACGTTGCATGAGGTTAATGCTGCTGCTGAAACTATTTATGAGGTTGTCGATCCTAATGCCAATATTATTTTTGGTGCTGTGATTGATGAAAAACTTCAGGGAGAAATTAAGATTACTGTGATAGCTACTGGTTTTAGTGGGGAGCCACAAATTACTAAGTCTGCTAAGGAAATGGTACAGCCAAGGCGACCTGTATCAGGGCAGACTCCAACTCAGACTACTGAGACTCCGAAAAAATCACTAGGACTTGATATTCCGGACTTTTTGCAAAAGCGACGCACCCCTCCTAATAAATAATTAATAAGATTACGACAGGAAAGGAATTTTTCTTGATATCTATACTCCCTAGAAATTATTATGACTGATTTTATGGATTCAAGTATTCCTGTTGCTTTGACTATTGCTGGCTCTGATAGTGGTGGTGGGGCTGGTATTCAGGCGGACTTGCGCACTTTTGCTTTTCACTGCGTTCATGGTACGAGTGCTTTAACTTGTGTTACTGCTCAAAATACTTTGGGGGTGACTAGGGTTGATGCTTTGTCGCCAGAGGCGGTAAAAGCACAAATTGAAGCTGTTGTTCAGGATATAGGTGTGCAGGCTACGAAAACAGGAATGTTGTTAAACCAAGAGATTATTTTGGCAGTGGCTGAGGAGGTGGAGGTTAATGGTTTAGATTGTTTGGTGGTAGACCCAGTGATGGTATCCCGTGCAGGTGTTCAATTGATTGACGATCTTGCTGTGGCCACTTTACGGGATGTTTTGCTGCCTAAGGCGAGTATTGTTACTCCTAATGTTTATGAGGCACAGATTTTTACGGGTTTAGATATTAATGGTATTGATGATATGCGACTGGCTGCTGAGAAAATTTATTATTTAGGGGCACAGGCTGTTTTGGTGAAGGGGGGAGCGATGCGGGATGGGTTGCGGGGGGTTGATGTTTGGTTTGATGGCGATCGCTTTGCCACTTTAAGAACTTCGATGGTGGAAACTACTAATACTCATGGTACTGGTTGTACTCTTTCGGCAGCGATCGTGGCTAATTTGGCTCTGGGGAAAGATTTGTTTTCTGCTGTGGAGTTGGCTAAAAACTATGTAACTAATGCTTTGAATTATGCTTTAAGCGTTGGTCAGGGTCAAGGCCCTATAGGACATTTTTTCCCTTTGTTATCAAAAGATTTAATTAATTTAAGATATTAATTAATTTAAGCAGAAAAACAAAAAAAATGGCTAGGAATTTATTCCTGACTAGCAAAATGAAATCCTAGCCATTTTTATATTTGCAAGATTTTAATTACAACACAAAACTTGAAAAAATCTCCCTAAATATGGTGAGGCTTGAAACCAAATTTATCGGTCAAATTAGAGAATTTTATTGGCTATTCTGTGACTAGTTATGACAAAATAATCAAGAATAACCTTTAACAACTTAGTCTGGCAATGGTGACAAGATTATAGAAATACAGTTTTGAGAAATATCAAGTTTTAGGGTTACACCACCTAATCTAGATGAGAGTTTGAGACATTATTAACTAATAAGTTATCCTAGCTAGTCTAAAAGATACATTTTATTTTTTAGTGCCTCCTAATCGGTAGTAGCGATCATGATGCCAACTCAGATTTTTATTTTTATCTTCTGAAGTGGATGATGATGCTGTTGTTGAAGAGGAATATGCTTTTCTAACTTCTTCTTTTACTAGAGGAGTTGAATGTTTAAGAATGTCTCTTTGTACAGCAGCAAAAGCATGACGTACTGCTATAGCTATTTGCTTTTTATATTCTGCTTGTGCTCGTTTTGTTTGGAATTTCCAGCCTTCTTGACTAGAGGCATAAAGGGGTGGAAGACGATTTAGAGCATAGGTTTCTACGTCAACTCGCTTAATATATTTGGCTAATTTCTGAGGCAACTGGGTGATTTGACGATTTACTTCCTCCGTTACCATTGCTTCCATGATATTTATATATTTTTTTGTGGAACGACCTTGCATTTATTGTCTCCTTATTTTATCTACTTAAGATATATTTTTCGATTCTTAGCTAATTTTGATAATTTCAAACTTAGGAGCGGAATGTATCGATTTATTAAGTTATTTTATCTGATTTTGTAGTTAGAAACCTGATGTTTTTTGGCTTCTCTACTGTTTAATAATTTCACCTGTATAAATCAAATATTAACAGTCAGCTTCAAGAGGGAATTACAGAAGTTATAATCAAGTTTTCTATTTTCTTAATATTTGGATTACCAGCTAGATAGCCAATACCTCGATGCAAGTGTAGGCGAAACTGGGTGGCCAAGGTTTCTGGCTCTACACCTATACCATCATTATAGCAACGTTGTTTAAGAGCTAATAACAAGATGTCGGCAAATTCGCCACCAAAAATTTTCCATGTTAGTTCTACGTTACTATCGGCAGGAATAGGTACTGGAGAGGGAATCGTTTTTTCTGCTAAGGAGTAACAAAACCCCCATCGACATAGGATGTTCCACTGGTCGATTTTGGTGTGGCGCTTGAGTTTGCTTAATTGATCTTTGGCTGTTTGAGAAAGCCTTATTCTTTCAATTGGTGGCTCCATAATAGTTGCTTTTGATTAAGAAAATTTGTGACTTTTTATAGTTTAGCTTACTCCAAAGTGTAGAGAAGCATTTTTAGCTTTAATTACAGTTTTTGAGGATGCCGCTAGAAGTACTGTTAATGTTAGGAGACCAAAGTCGGGAGTTACGCAAAATTGGGGGGTTTAGACGATAGCGGTGGCGTAATTTGCCACGGAAGGTACGCAGCAACTATATTTTTCTTGTAGCGTAAGTTTTGAAAGTTAGAGCATTTAATGTGGATTGATTTTATTTTATACTTATAGCACTTTGCACAACCAACTGGTACAGAATTAATCCCAATTTTAAACTTACTCTTTCTCATCTTTTCTCTGTTCCGATACCAATCCTAAATCATTTGTGATAGTTTTATTCCTTCGGTGCTTCTCATTCCCTGTTCCCTAAAATCTACAATATCTCTCAACTCAAATAAGATTGCTATATGTGGAATGTGGATAATTAATTATTGTACCTAACCGTTACGCAAAGTTCTGTATTATTGATTTTGTTAGGTTATATTCAACAGATTGGTTAGTTTTTGAAGGGGATTATATTGAATAATATAAGATTTTATGGTAGGGGCAAAAATATTTAAGTTCCTATAGTTATATTCACTTATTCTAAATTGGTAGGATAATGCTTCACTTTTTTTAGATTTTCTGCTAACGAGTCCGGTGGGTCTATAGTCAATATTTTTATGCTCCCTTGGCCAGAAAAATTTCGGCGACGAAGGGTTGACTCCTACTAGAGTTTTTGATATTATTCAACTATAAATATTGTATAGTTGGAATATTAGCCCAAATTAAAAAATTGTCAATATATCCATTATACTAAAAATATATGTCAAGTTTTAAGTAAAGTCAAGGGGTTGGAGAAAAAAGTTGCGCGAATTTTTGCTTGGCTACCAGAAATAACTTTTTTTGACATTAGTTTGATTTTGTTTAGAGTCATATTCTAGTAAGTATTCATGAGCGATAGCCTCCAAACTACGCAAACTTTTTACTTCTGATTTACCAACCTCAGTATCAGTAGATAAAAGAATAACCTGATGACTAGCAGAAGGAAAATAACGTTCAACTAAATTTTGACGGTGAGATGAATCTAAACGACCCAAAGGCGTATCAATAGCCACAGGTAAACTTCTACCGGAAACCCGTGCCAAACCCCACAAAAACGAAATTGCCAAAAGCTGTTTTTCCCCTGCAGAAATACGATGTTTAGGAACAACTTGCCCTTGATTATCATAAAGAGAAAGAGCAAAATTATGAGTATCAATAGCCACGCGATGTACCAAATCTGACTTATGCAAAAGATAGCGGAAACACTCAGTAACTTCCACCTCTAACTTATTCAGCTTTTTCAGAGTTAACTTCTCCTTGAATAACTGCAAAGTTTGCTTAACTTTAGTAGAAGAGTTAATAATATTTTGAATACTGTGTCTTTCGATAGCTTCGTCAGTATAATTAAATAATTCTTTCTTAGTCTGAATAATAGTAGCCTCCAATTTTTTACAATCACGTTCGCCATTTTCACAAGCAACTTGCGCCCTTGCCAACTCAGTTTGTGCCTCCTCTAGAGCAGTTTCCAAAATTTCATAAGCTTCCGGGGATGCTGCAGTTGCCAACTGATTTTCCAAAGCATCTATTTCCAACTCCAAATCTTTCAAAATAGTCAAAGTTTTCTGAGCATTTTCTAGAGAACTTTCTATATCCTGAAGCAACAAATTTTCTAGTATACTTAGCGCCTCCTCATCCGCTAATAACCAAGGTTCATCAGCATCATTAATATCCTCCTGAAGATCCAGATTTTCTTGGTTGAGAAACTCTTTAATTTTGCTAACTTTGCTAGTAGAAATAGGTAATTCATTCAAATAATCAAGCAAACGTTTATCTCGTTCCTGAAAAGCATCCAAAGCAATTTCTGCCTCATGGCGTAATATTTCTACATCAGCCTGAGAACTTGCTTGTTCCAACAGTGGGGAAATCAACGCCAAAGGCAAAGCCCCAGCAGCAAGTTCAAGCATTTCTTGACGAGTTTTTGCCACTTCTAATTCTACACTTTTAAACTCTTGCTCTAAGCTCGTTCTTTCACCAGCAATTTTTCCACCGTCTGAGATAAATTTACGCATGGCTTTTTGTTGCTTTTGTTGAGCTTTTTTCAATTTCTTTTCCAAGTGGGCTAATTTTTTTGTAGCAACTTCTAAGTCTTCTTTTTGCTGATACAGTCTTTGTTCAATTTCTTCTAAGTTTGTTAGTTCTGTCGTCTTAGAAAGTTGCTTCTTTTTCCGAGTCACCAAAATATCTAAATCTGCTGCGAGACGTTCGGCTAATTCTAGTCCTAATAATGACTGAATAGCATCTATAACTAAGGGTGGAGGTGTTTCTAGTTCAGCTAACTCTTTTACCTGTTCGCCATCGAATAAAAATAGGTTAGAAATTCCCAAAGGTAAGAGATTTTCTATATATTCATCCCAGGCATTTGCGAGGTAAGAATCAGGCCATTCGCCATCAAGAATTCCGAGACTATCTTTGCCATCTTTAGGATTTTTTTCCCAGGTGCGGACGATGCGATATTCGACAAATTGGTCGTTTTGAATATGTTCAAAAGCTAACTCTATTCGGGTTTTTTCTGTGGGGGGAGTATTGCGGTTTACGCATTGGGTGAGAAAGTCGCTATAAGTTAAATTTCCACGGGTAGAACATTGGGCACGATGACCATAAAGTGCGAGGCGAATTGCGTCTAAAAGTGTGGTTTTTCCTCCACCATTCATGCCTCCAAATAGGATGATTGGGCGGGGTTGGTCGGTGACTGTGGGGCGGAGATTTATTGTTTGTTTGCCGTAGTATGGTCCGAAATTTTGCAGGACTAGTTCTAGAAATATCATTGGGTGGAATTTGGGATTGATAATTTTGGTAATGTTATGCCCAGAAATAAATTTATGGGCTAATAGCTGAAGTAGCTGTAAATAGACTGACAAGAAATTAATTTATCAGAGCATAGTTTAAGTCTCTCAAAAGCGACGGAAAATCTGAGTCTTTTTCAGATGATTTGAGCTGTAAGTCAGGGATGAAATTCCTGGGGGAGATATCTGTTTGTAGTCGGGAATTGTCCTCTTTGGTAAATGTTGTAAATAAACCGACAAGAAATGAATTTCTAAGCTCATAAGTGAAGTCTCGCAAAAGGAACTGAAAATCTGAGTCCTGTTCAGATGATTTGAGCTGTGAGTCAGGGATGAAATTCCTGAAGGAATTGTCATATGTAATAAATGTTGAAATGAATGTCTAAGCTCATAGCTGAAGTCTCTCAAAAGTAACTGAAAATCTGAGTCTTTTTCAGATGATTTGAGCTGTAAGTCAGGGATGAAATTCCTGGGAGAGATATCTGTTTGTCGTCGATAATTTTCATCTTGAGTAAATGTTGTAAATAGACCGTCAATAAATCAATCTATCAGCTCATAGCTGAAGTTCCTCAAAAGCGACGGAAAATCTGAGTCTTTTTCAGAGGATTTGAGCTGTGAGTCAGGGATTAAATTCCTGGGGGAATTGTCATGTCATATTTAGTAAATGTTGAAATGAATGTCTAAGCTCATAGCTGAAGTCTCTCAAAAGCAACGGAAAATCTGAGTCTTTTTCAGAGGAGTTAAGCTGTAAGTCAGGGATTAAATTCCTGGGGGAATATCTGTTTGTAGTCGGGAATTGTCATGTTTGGTAAATGTTGTTGAAATCAATGTCTAAGCTCATAGTTGAAGTCT
>JBARXI010000041.1:0-4673 GCA_049647275.1 Microcoleaceae cyanobacterium | reverse complement strand
GAGTAAGAAATTTGATTTTTCCTCAAACTAATACCATTTTAATGAAGTTACAATACTAAGTCTAATTTCTTCAGCCCCCCTTTCAAAGTCTAAATTCTTCAGCCCCACTTTCAAAGTCTAAATTCTTCAGCCCCCCTTTCAAAGTCTAAATTCTTCAGCCCCCCTTTCAAAGGGGGGTTTGGGGGGATTAAACCCAACAAATTTATATAACATTTGAAGTTCTTTAAACCCAAAAAATAACCACCATGAAACATATCATCAAACTCACAATCATACTAACAACATTCACCCTGGTTAGTTGCGATAAAATACCTTCTCTGAACAAACAATCATCACAACCAGAACAACCAACTTTTATTGCCAGACAATCAGGTACTCCTTTAAATCCTTTTGCTTTAAATAGATTAGCAAAACAAACGGTGGTTGAGATTGTGAGTGAGAGTGTTTTGACCGGAGGTAATAAATATATTCCTAAAGGTTCGGGAGTAATTATTGGTAGAAGAGGTTCTACTTATTATGTGCTAACTGCCAATCATATTTCTGATATTGATGATGGACTTTCCGTATTTATTCGTAGTGAAAAACCAGGGGAAGCAGGAGAAGTATTGCCACTAAAATTTATCAGGCGTTACCCACGGGAAGATTTGGCAGTGGTGGCCTTTGCTAGTTCCACTGATTATGAGGTGGCGGAGGTGGGGGAAGCGAGTCAGCTAGATGACGATCGTCAAGTTTATGTGGCGGGTTGGCCTGGTAATGATAATAGGCAGGGTTTTCAGTTTACTCCGGCCAAGGTGACTAACCCACGAGTGGGAAATAATTTTACTTATCAACCTACTCAACCTGGTGAGGATGTATATAAAGGTATGAGTGGGGGAGCGGTTTTGAATGAAGCGGGGCAGTTGGTGGGTATTCATGTGGGGTTGACGAGAGTTGGTAGAGATGGGGAGGGGGTTTTGATTTCGACTTTTTTGCGGGGGATGCCACCGGAAGTTAGCAGGGTTTTGGTGAGCCAAACTCCTGCTGTCCCCACTCGAAAGACAACACGAACTACAGACAATACAAGGATTCCAGAAACTACTCCATATCTATCTAAAGTAATTTTACAGCAAGAAGGAACACTTAGTGATGGTGACTTAACACTGCCATCCGATAAAAGTATTTATGATGAACACACTTTTGAAGGTACAAGTGGTCAAGTTGTAAGTGTAACTTTAAATAGTCCTGATTTCGATACTTATTTAGCAGTATTTAGTCCGACTGGTGAACTACTTGGAGAACATGATGATGTTAGTCAGAAAAATACAAATTCTCAACTAACAATTACTTTAACTGTTACAGGAACATATCGTGTAATAGTTAATTCTTACGATAAAACAGGTAGGGGTAAGTATAACGTGCGAGTAATTCAAGTTGAATAAGATATTTTGATTCAATTTATCCTGTGGATAAGCTCCGCTAACACTTCGTTCTACCCAACCTACTTTTATTAAGCTGAACATTTCCAAAAGCGATCGCTCCCCAACCAAACCATCCATTAAGCAACCCCAACCACCAATGACTACAAATCAACTTCTAGACAACCGATACCAAACCACTCAAAAATTACACGAGACTAATTTGAGTATCACATTCGAGGGAATAGACACCAAAACCGCAACCCATCGCCCATGTCTGATCAAACAACTCAAAACCTACTCCCAAAACACCAAACTCCAACAGGAACTAGAAGCAAGATTTAAACGAGAAGCAAAAACTTTAGAAAAATTAGGCAAACACCCGCAAATTCCAGATTCATACGCCTATTTTTCCGCAAATAATCAACTTTATTTAGTTCAAGAATGGATAGAAGGATGTAACCTGGAACAAAAAGTTAAACAACAAGGCAAACTAACAGAAACAGAAGTCAAAGATATACTCATAAAATTATTGCCAGTCCTGGAATTTATTCATCACCAACACAAAATAGTTCACCGAGATATTAAACCCAATAATATTATGCTCAATTTGGAAAATTCACCCATATTAATCGACTTCGGCATTGTCAAAGAAATAGTCACTTCAACAAATACTCAAATCCCAAGCACCTCAATAATAGGAACTCCAGGTTTTACCCCTCCCGAACAAAGATTAGGAAAACCTACCTTTGCCAGTGATATATATAGTTTAGGCATCACAGCAATTTATCTTTTAACAGGAGAAGTCCTCAAAAATAAATTTTCCTGGCGTTCAAATGTACTGAATATTAGCCAGCAATTTGCCGATATTTTAGATAAATCTATAGCAGAAAATTTGAGCGATCGCTATCAGACTGCCAAGGAAATGTTAACTGCTATAAACAACATCAAAACTGCTTATTCTATGCCTAACACTAAACAGCAAATTCCCAAAACCGAACCATCTCCAGACCCAAATCAAAAAGTTTCCCCAGTAACTTTAACAAACCCAGGAAATAGTCAGTGGTTAAAAATCGGAATAGTCGCCATTATTGTCGGAATTATCGGTACAGCAACAGTCATTTTTTACAACAACAAAAACGAAACTCAGCCAACTGTCACCCCTACCCCAAAAATTACGGTCCAGAAAATGTTAGATGCAACAATTCAAAAAGCAGAATTAGCTATTAGTAAAGCTAAAGATGCTACAGAAAAAAATGAACTAGAAAATGCCAGAGACGAATTACAAACAGCAATTCAAGAATTAAAAAATATTCCCCAAAATCCAGGAATTGACAATCAAATTCAAACTATAGAATCAGAATATATGAGGATAATCAATCAAATAAATCAAGTATTAAAAAAACAACCCTGTTATGAATTATTGTGGAAAACAAATGATTGCCAAGAATACCCAGTAAAATTAGATGATTCATTGAGGTAGACTACGGTATGGAAACACTTGATACAAACCAACTAACCTTAGACTCCAAAAATCAAAATCAAGACCGCATTCCCCGAATAATATCAATAGACCTGTTGCGCGGACTGGTAATGGTATTAATGACATTAGACCATGTACGAATATTTTTCTCTAATACTAACTTTAACCCTTTAGACCTTACCCAGTCAAATATTCCTCTGTTTCTAACACGGTGGGTGACTCATATTTGTGCCCCTACATTCATTTTCCTGGCAGGAATTAGCGCCTATCTGTCTCTCAAACGTGGCAAAACTAAACAACAACTGGCTCGGTTTTTATTAATTCGTGGTCTATGGTTTATTTTTCTAGACCTGACAATAGTACGCTTTAGCTGGAGGTTTGACCTAAGTTCCATTTTTTCTGCTGCGGGAGTGTTATGGGCGATCGGATGGTCAATGATTTTCTTGGCAGTAATAATTTATCTTCCTACTCATACAATTGCTGCTATTGGAATTTTGCTAATAGTCGGACATAATCTTTTTGATAGTGTACAAGCAGCTCAACTAGGAAATATTGGCTGGATTTGGACAATACTTCACGAGCGAAAAATGATTGAACCAATTTCTGGATTTCGCTTGTTTATCCTTTATCCTCTTATTCCTTGGATAGGAGTTATGGCAGTAGGTTATGCTTTCGGAACTCTATTTGAAATTGACAAATATCGGCGACTTCAGCTATTAAGAAAAATAGGTTTAAGTATGATTGTTGCTTTTATCATTATCCGAGCAATTAATGTTTATGGCGACCCCAATCCTTGGTCAATCCAGTCTAACTTTTTTGATACTTTACTATCTTTTATTAATTGTCATAAATATCCGCCTTCTCTACTATACTTACTAATTACACTTGGTCTAGCAATATTATTACTTTATTGCTTGGAAATACAAAAAAAATCTTTACTCAAGCCATTAATCACACTAGGTCAGCAACCATTATTTTTCTATATTATTCATATTTTTTTAATCCATATAACTGCTATTTTCTTTGCTTTATCTACATACGGTATAGAAGCTTTTACTTTCTCCTACTTAGGGATTATTGGCAAACCAGAATATGTTGGGTATGGTTTACCAAAAGTATATTTAATTTGGTTATTAATGACTTGTCTCTTATACATTATTTGTAACTGGTTCGTCGAGTATAAGAAAAAACATCGAGGTCACTGGTGGTTGAATTACTTTTAACTAGCATAGTTAGAGCTGATTCATTAACTAAATATCAAACTAGACATAATGTCTATTGCTGTCCGCACCAAGGTGGCTAAGAAAGTAATGATTTTAGTTTATGCAATTATTGCTCCCCCTGGCAATCTTTGGCACAAAAGTCAAGTTACGAGATTACATCGGCTCAAGATTGGTGCTTTTTCAAGGAAGTTAAGTTGTTTGCTTGCTACCTTGCAATTGACTTCATTAGACTCTTTTTAGATCGTCTTTATCAATCATATCTGTTTAATTAGGCATAAAAAAGTTCTCTCATCTCCATAATTGCCAAATCTTTTTCATTTTATTCCCTCCTGATTTATATATGTAGCCAATCCGACGGCGACCCTACCTAAGTCCTAACTAACTACACCGATGCTAGCGGATTTAATATTATCTCTTATGTCAGAATATATTTGAAATATAAAATATATATAGCAATCCTATTTTATTTGTGTATAAAAATCTTACCGTTTTTAGGGAACAGGGAACAGGGAACAGGGAACAGGCGGGAGTTCCAGCTTTTTTATCTACTTTTTGATTTGTTACAACCTATTT
>JBARXI010000040.1:0-2014 GCA_049647275.1 Microcoleaceae cyanobacterium | reverse complement strand
GCATTGGCCTTAGCCGACTGTGTAGGGGCACAATGAAATTGTCCGACATCAGAATATATCTTTGGTCAGCTAAGAATAGACGAAGCAACACGGATTTATCTTGTTGCGTAGTATCTACGCTTGTTTTCCCGTGACTTGAGTCCGGGGAGTAGTCAAAGATAAATTATCTAGGATAGAATCGGAAATTCAACTGTCAGCTTGCTCATGGCTCTTTCACGAAACAATCATTCCTTCTAGAGCATTTTGCAAATCTTGAGTTACTTCTGATATTGCTGTACGTCGCTTAGTTTGATAATTCTCCCACCGCTCAGAAACAGAAATTGGTTGTCCAACTGTCATTTGTACCTGTTGTTTTCCTAATTTTGGACGTTCTAAAGGATTACCGCTCTTAATCCGACTAATCATATCCCATAGTAATAGAGTAGTATCAGCAAACCTTTCTACCGTAGGTTTTTCCTTGATATACTTACCACTAACTGCCAGAAAACTTTCTACCAACCTCATGTGCCACATTCGCAAACTAGCCTCCTCTGCTAGTCGATCTGCCAGAGCCCTATCTACAGGGGAAAGAGCTGCCACATTTTCAATATCTTCTCTGTAGATGTAATCCCATCCGGCTTGCTCTAGGCGACGACAGCGATCGATAAAATTGCCTTTGGGCTGAATATGAAAATATTCCTCTGCTACTTCTAAGGCAGCATTAAGAAGAGTATTTAGGCGAAGGGTGATGGTTTCGTTGATTTGGTCATCTGTTAAGGGTGCTTGAGAAAAAGTTTCCTCGTTTGCTTTAGGTAACTCTCGATGGTAAAATTTCCGATAAAAATCTTCCATTGTTGCTAGCAAGTGACCAGCTAATCTCAAAAGTCGTGTATAGAGGCTAGAAGGCGCTAAACGTTTTTCGGGAGATTTGTCTTCAGAAACTGGAGATAAACCACTATCTTTTTCTAGTTTAGTTAAGAGTTTCTCAATATTTTCCCAAGGCTCATCCAAGTATTTGTATTGAATACCAACTGGCACAATTAGAACTTCTTCTGAACGACCTGTCTTCAACATATCCTCGACACACCAAAATCCCATTTGGGCAATTCCGGGTTCTAGGGGACTTACTTTTTCATTATGACCATTGGTGGCTCCTTCTGGAGCAGCCATCATTGGCAAACGGCCATTAGCAAATAATTCACGGGCCGATTTTAATCCCTGACGGTCTAGTTTACCTCGATGAATGGGGGTACCTCCCAGGTATGAATACCATTTACCGACAAAGGAACCTGCCCATAAAGGTATACCTCTGTCATATATGAAATGGTAATGGAGAAGTGATGGTAGAGTGATTCCTTGTTGTTTGGCTATTTTGGGCAATAAATACCAAATCATGTATCCCATACAAAAGGGGTCTTCGGTACTAGGATGGCGGAATGCCATGAGAAAGCGAATTTTGCCTTGGTTGAAGCTTTGATATAGTTGGGCTAGGGTTTCTAGGTTGTCTGCTTGTATGTCGGCAATGGATGTTTGAAATTTTAGCCACCAAGGTAACATTAGCTTGGTACCTTTTTGTACTTGGGGGTTGAAGTTAGGTGGGATAAATTCTAGGCCTGGTTGAACGTGGATAGTTGAGTTGGACATGATTTATCAGAATTTCAGTATTTTTAATCTTAACTTTATGAGTGGTGTTTAAGCTTGACGACTGGGTTGAAAATCCAAATTAGTTGTGGAGTGAAAAAGCTTTATTTCTGAATCTGCCTCTAGAAAAATTTATCTACAGATGAAGCGCTCGCTGCTAAGTTTAGTAAGTTGTCTTTCTTGAAGTTTCCGATGAGAAAACTTGGAAAATTTTCGCTTATCTCAAGGCATTTCCTGATTGTCATATTAGACCAGGGGGGATGCTTCAGAAACCGGTTTTGTTTTCAGATAATTTCTACTTGACAAGTATCAAACCAGAAACTCGGTTTCTAATTTTCCGACCAAACTATAGCGTTTTCATTTGAAATGTGGAAACAGAGTCCTATTAAAAAGG
>JBARXI010000039.1:0-5098 GCA_049647275.1 Microcoleaceae cyanobacterium | reverse complement strand
TTTTGCCATTTTTTTTTAATTTTAGCCATCACTTTATTTAGACTTTTTGGTTCTGACTTTACCCACTCTTTGACTTTTGGTTTTTGCCAGGGATTTAATTTAGATTTTCTGCCTCTACCTTTTTGATGAGACATTCCCATAATTCCCGGCAAAATCCCATGTAGTGAACCAATTGTATATGGTTTTTCTACTAACTCCCAATATTGACTTCTTATCCTTAATAGAAAATCTTTGATAACTTAACATTATAAATTTAGCTCTGTCTCTAACTTGAGGAAATTTACTTTCAGTATTAATTCTTTCTAACAATTTTCTGGTTTCACGATTTAATTCCCTGATAAATCTCATTAATAATTACCATTTTTGTGATTTTGATACCATACTATACTATTATGTTAGATATGTGTAATTAATTTTGTGTAACTGTTTATAACAAATATGTGATTAGAGAAATATTATCCTGAATATCTGAAAGCTAATGGCTGATTAAGATTGATTCAAATTAGATAAGCTGGTTCATATAACCAAATTTGCTATACTTACATTATCATTCAGCTAATGTTTTAAGTGTTTACAATATCTTGACAGAGTTATAGTTTGAGACAAAATTGGAACTGAAGAAGTTTGTCAATGGTTTTTTTGAGAAAATAGGTATTGTTTAAAATGATAATTACTAAAACCTCTATTTTTTTAGGTTTAATTACTGACTCTGGTAAACTTACTTGCTAAATTAGCGATCGCCTTGATGTCATAACTCAAAAAAAGGTACTTACCGAATAATTAAGGTTGAAAACCTCAATTGAAATGGTATAACAAAATATAAATTAATCTCAACCATTGAGATTACTTTTCTGAGGAAATGCTCCGCAAATCTTCCACCCCCTTACAGCCACTTCGGGCATACTGACATTTAATTAGGCCTGGCTACTTAGTTGCAGTATTAAGAAGAAATGGTATTAGTTAAAAATTTATTTTTGTTTTCCCTGATGGATTCTTGAAGAAGAAGTCAGCTAGGGTCGCCGTCGGATTTGCCACCTCAATGGATGAGTCAGGAGAATCCGGTCGATGGGGATTTAAGCCCCAGCAACCGGATTTGCACCTCCTGTAAGGTGGGATATTAAACCCATAAGGGAAAAGATGAAAAACAAGATGCTTTTGAGAAACGGGATTCTGAATAAGATATTTTTGAATCGTTTGATTAAGCTATTTGAGTTTTTCTGGCTCTGGTGTTTTAAGCTTATTTGATATTTGCGTAAGGTTGATCTGTGTCGTGTCATAATTTACTCTTTATCAACGTTGGTTGGAGACCCGCGCTGTCTCGTAGAGCAGCGTCGGGAGGATGTCAATGAGGAGACCTCGCCATATCCAATCGACCGCTTTTCTCTTGGTCGATTGGACATCCATCGAGGAAACCCGAAGAATGCAGAGCCACTCCGCTTGGAATGTCGGCGTTTTGCTGGCGTATAACTACGCTCTTCGGCTGTCGCCGACATTCCAAGCTTTAGCTCCTCTGTAAGAGGCTAGCCATTAACGTTTGCGTTTTTCTGGCGCACAACTCCGCTCTTCGCGGAGCGACATGTTTGCGGAGCATTCGGTAAGGAAAAAGCATTCCGGTAGAAAAGTTATGCGCCAGCATGCCCGCGATCCCACCCTACGGAAGGCTCCGCTTTAAATATTGCGGAGCATGCGCGACCGCTTTTCCCCTTTAAAGGAAAGGCTTTAAACCTTAATTATTCGGTAAAAGTTTGTTGGCAAAATGGACAGTAGTATCTTTGACTGCCTTTCCTAGTTTTTTCATGGTTGTGAACAATGGGTATGGCCACACAGAGGACATTCTATAAGAATAGAAACTATAGCAACTCTAAATCATTTGTCATAAATTAAAAAATATATAAAAACTTTGAAACTCTTACCCATTTTGCCTTCCGGATCTGTTGCCCGTTGCCTTTTTGCCAGATGTTTTGTTCACAACCTATTTAGGATTGCTATATTTAGGGACAACGCTCATTTTACCCAGGGTCATTTCATTCTAGATTTTAGCAATGAATTTACTTACTTTCAGATAGGGAAAGATAAATTGTCGGGAGCTATTAATAACGTATTTTCGTCAAGACATAACATGGCACAGTTGAGAATGAAATAGCCCTGCATTTTACCATTCCCACACTTTCTTGACGCACTACCGATATTATCGAGATTTCCAATATTCTAATTCTAGATTTATTTCGCCTGATAAATTATTGAATAACTGTAGTTTATTTCTTAACTTTATCGCCTCCTGTGACTCCTCACTAACTGGAACAGTAATTACTTTTTCCGCCTTTTTTTCATATTCCTCAACTGCTTGAAAAGTCACCGTGCTAAAACGACTTAAATAATCTCTAGCTGCATTAGCATAAGCTTGTTTTACCTCCTGCTGATAACTTTCTAAATCTTGCGACTTATCCTGTTTCGTATCACTCAAAAGATAAGTGGCACCACCAGCAACAGCTGCTCCTACTGGCCCCCCAAATAACCAACCTATACCTGTGGCGATCGCTATATTTCTCACCCCTCCTGATTTTTTTGTTTCTGATACGGGTGGGGATGGTAAAAAAACTTTAGGAGCCTCAGGAAATGTGACAATTAATTCTACTGGCTTTTCTTGTTGAAAAAACTCACAAGCTTTATCTATCCATTCGGTAATTTCTTGTTGATATTTAAGCACTTCTGGTCGAAATTTTTCGGACTCCCAAATATTAAATGTTCTCTGTTCTAAAACTACAGCTAACTCAAATTGATATAGTTCTAAAAGCTTAGTTAAATATAGCCAACTTTGGAAATCTGAACTACTCTTTTGAAAGCCTTGTTTAATTAATTTTTCTGCCCGCTTTTGAATCTCAAATTTTTCACTTTTTCGCTCTTGAATCGCAATTAACTCTTGAGTTACCTCACGAGCACTAGCCTCCATTATTTGACATAACTGAGTAGCGATGATTTGAACTCTGGGTAACTGAATATCTATTTTTTCTCCAGAAGTTTCAACAATATTTTGTAAGGCGGATTCAAAAGTTGCTAAACCGGTTGTTTGTGCCACAGAAATATCACCTTTTAACCGTCCCCGCAAAGCAGGCAAAGCATCAACCCGATACAAATTACTAATATTATTGGGTAGTTCTGAGCGAAAACTTTCTGCCACAAAACGCATTCGCTTTGAGACTTCTTTCTGTTCTTCTGGTTCGAGTAAATTCATAAAATTTACCACAAAAACCACGGTCTTAATACCTCGTTCCCACAACCAATCTTTGAGATTTTCTCGCTCTCCCAAAGTCATCAACTTTCTGGCATCTAAAACTTGTACTACCAAATCAGCAGTTAACAGTTTTTCTTGCACCAAAATATCCTGAGCTTCCCTATCGTTAGTTCCTGGTAAATCTATAAATTCTACGCCTCTTTCCAGGAAAGAATGGGGAAAATAAACCTCTACTGAAGCCACATCATCTCGCATTCGGCGGTTATCATCTAGTACTGCATATTTTTTGAGAATATCAATACCAGTTTGATTAATTGTACTCCCATCTTTTAGGTTGATTTTAGTTTGTAACTCTTTTGCATATTTCACATAAATTGCTGCGCCAGTAGTAGGAATCAAATCAATAGGTAATGTCTTTTGCCCCAACAAAGCATTTAGTAAAGTAGATTTGCCGTAATTAAACGGAGCAAAAACTGCTATTTTAAAACTAGGGTTTTCCAGATATCGACAAATAGAAATTACATCTTTTCTTAGTTGAGTATTTGGCTCAAGTTCGAGCATCCCTAGAGCGGAATTGAAATAACTAATCAGGTTATCAAAATTAGTTGGCAATTTTTATTTCTCCTTTCTAAATTTCAGTAAGACAGCGCAAAAAAACTCGAAAAGTAAACTCATTAGACATCTCCAAAATAAAAATTAAGGTATAATTGTAGTTAAATTTTTGTCAAAAATATATACTAATGACTCAGATATTAGAATATCTCAATGACCACCCAAAAGAAATAAAAATAGTTATTGGTATTACTGATAAGCAATTTAAAAAAATAATATAAAATGCTCAAATTATAGCCGAAAATAAAAAATATGTAATAGCTCAAAGAAAAAAAAGGATTAATTAAAGCAGGAGGAGGCAGAAAAAAGTGCTTAAAAGTAGAGGAGGAAATTATCTTAACTTTATACTATTTACATCATATACCCACATTTCAAATACTAGGAATCAACTTTGGTGTGAGTGAATCTACTGCCAACAATATCTTTCATTATTGGATAGATATATTGCCAGAATTATTACCACCAAGCTTATTAGAACAAATCCCGGAAAAAGATGCAGGAATATTTATGGATACAAGAAATTTTAACAGAACAAAAATTAATTGTAGATAGTACAGAATAGAGTATATATAGGCCATATGACGATGATAAACAGAAAAAATATTACTCGGAAAAAAAGAAAAATCATACATTAAAAAACCAAATAATAACTACAGAAAGAGGGGCAGAAATAGTAGATGTGATAGTCGGAAAAAGAGGACCAGAAAGCGATGTAAATTTACTCATAAAACAAAAAAAAATTTGATAAAAAACAAAAATTTCAGGGAGATAAAGCGTATTATGGAGTAGAGAGAACTTCTAGAACGAAAAAAAAGCCTAGGAAGCAAGAACTGCCACCAGAAACTAAAGAAGACAACAAAAAAAAAGCCCAAAAGCGAGTGCAAAATTGCGCCGTCGCACGGCGAATGTAAGAAGCACTCAATAAAAAGAATATTTGTGGAACATGTGATTAGGTTGATAAAAATATTTGGGGTAGCTAGAGAAAGGTTCAGATTAAAAGATAGTAATTATCAAAAAGTAATTCTAACAATATGTGCCTTAGTCAGACTAAGAATAGGAACATTGATTTTAGCATAAAATCTGAATAATTGAATCAAAAAAAAAAGAAAGATGCAATATAATATTGATTTTATGTAACTGCCTAGCTAGTAATAATGGAGGTGAGAAAAAAAGATACATTACCAAGTAGCGCCTCAGTAATAACTTTCTAGAGATTCAAACCATGCTTAGAAGCAGTAGAAACAAAAGAGCGAA
>JBARXI010000038.1:0-3108 GCA_049647275.1 Microcoleaceae cyanobacterium | reverse complement strand
CAGCATTTAACCGAGTCAGTGGAGGAAATGTATACCCAGAGACGGAACAAAAGCAAAAGTTATCTGTTCTGAATCAGGAGAAAATCAGCAAATCTGAAATGATGCTGGTAGCGGGATATTCTGGAGTTGGTAAAACAGCGGTTGTTAATGAAGTTCATAAACCCATTGTTGGGCAACGGGGCTATTTTATCAAAGGAAAATTTGACCAATTTCAACGCAATATTCCGTTTAGTGCTTTTGTGCAATCTCTGCGAGATTTAATGGGGCAATTACTCAGTGAAAATGATGCTCAACTGCAACAATGGAAAGACAATATTTTAGCAGCGGTTGGGGAAAACGGACAGGTTATTATTGAAGTGATTCCTGAATTAGAAAAAATCATTGGAGAACAACCTCGAGTTGCAGAATTATCAGGTAGTGCAGGACAAAATCGGTTTAATTTATTATTTCAGAAATTTATTCAAGTTTTCACCACAAAAGAACATCCATTAGTAATTTTTCTGGATGATTTACAATGGGCAGATTCGGCTTCCTTCAAACTGATTCAACTGTTAATGAAGGAAGCAGATAGCCAATATTTATTATTAATTGGAGCTTATCGAGACAATGAAGTCAACCCAGCTCATCCTTTAATGTTGACGTTAGATGAGATTAAAAAACAGGATGCTATTGTTAATACCATTACATTAGCACCACTGCGGCAAGATGACCTGAATCAACTCGTCGCAGATACGTTACATTGTTCTTTACAACAAGCCTTACCTTTAACTGAAGCGGTTTATCAAAAAACGGAAGGAAATCCATTCTTTGCCACTCAATTTTTAAAAGCATTATATGAAGATAAACTGATTTATTTTAATGCCGAAGAAGGATTATGGCAATGTGATTTAGCTCAGGTAAAACTCGCCTCTGTCAGTGAAGATGTCGTTGAATTTGTCGGAAAACGGCTACAGAAATTAAATCCTTTAACCCAAGAAACCATGAAATTGGCGGCTTGTATTGGTAACCAATTTGATTTAGAAACTTTAGCTATTGTTCGAGAAACTTCTGAATTAGAAACGGCGACTGATTTATGGTTGGCTTTGAAAGAAGGATTAATTTTACCCACGACAGAAGTTTATAAGTTTTATACGACTGAAAATATAGAAGTTAATCTGACTCCAACTAAAAATCATTTATCAGCCAATTACAAGTTTTTGCATGACCGGATTCAACAAGCTGCTTATTCTTTGATTCCTGAAGAACAAAAACAGCAAACTCATCTTAAAATTGGCCGGCTATTATTAGAAAAAATTCCGGAGTCAGAACAGCAGGATAGACTCTTTGATATTGTTAATCAATTAAATATTGGAGCTGATTTAATTGACACTCAAGCAGAAGGAAATCAATTGGCTCATTTGAATCTTGAGGCGGGACGAAAAGCGAAAGCCTCAACGGCTTATAAAGCAGCCGTTGAATATCTATCAACAGGTTTAAAACAGTTAGATACTGATAGCTGGCAAACTCAATATAACTTGATTTTTAATCTTCATATTGAATTAGCAGAAGCTGAATATTTAACCGATAATTTTGAGCAGGCTTATGAGCGACTTGAAGCCATTTTTAAGTTTGGAAAAGATTTAATCGATCGCTCTTTAGCTTATGAACTGAAAATTCAAATGGAAATTGCTCAAGAGCGAATGTTGGATGCCATTGATACAACTTTTTATATTCTGAAAAAGCTCGATATAAATCTCACATCAGAACTTAAGAATCAATTCGCTGTTGAAAATTTAATTAACCTGCCGATGATGACGATTCCTGATAAACTAGCAGCGATGCGAATTTTAATGGCAGTTATTCCCGCAGCTTATGTTGCAAAAGCTGAACTTTTGCTGCCTATAACAGTGACAATGGTTCAACTTTCAATTGACTTTGGAAATTCTCCTATTGCTGCGTTTGCTTATGTATTTTATGGGGTTTTACTGTGTGGATTTTCCGGAGAAATTGAATTAGGATATCAATTTGGTCAACTGTCATTAAAAGTATTAGATAAATTTGAAGCAACATCACTGAAATGTAAAGTATATCATCTTTATAATGCAATGGTGAGACCATGGAAAGAACATACAAAAGCAACAGTTGAACCCTTGCTAGAATCGATTCAAAGTGGTGGAGAAACTGGAGACCAAGAATATAGTTCTTATAGTGTTGGAGATTATTGTACCTACCAACTATTAGCTGGAAAACGACTAGACTCACTCACTTCAGTCTACGCTAAATATCTGGAACTTTGCAAAAAACTGAAGCCGGATTACATGGCGATTACTGTTGAAATTCGCAGTAAAATTATTCAAAATTTGGTTCAAACCAATCTTGAAAAACCGACAATTACTGTACTGAAATTAAATGAAGATGAGATGTGGAAATGGCTCAAAGACTCCCAGCTTTTTGCTCCTCTCTTAGCAGCTTATTTGAGTAAAGCATTTCTTTACTATTTAGTTCAAGATTATGCTCAAGCGGTTGAATATTATCATAAATCGGAGGATTATCTTAATTCTACAGTTGGTAAACTATATGCGAGTGAACGAAACTTTTATTACTCTCTCGCTCTTCTGGGTTTAGTCACTCAAACTCAAACTGATAATCAGGATTTGCAATCTACTCTAGAAGAAGTAGAAACGAATCAGAAACAACTGAATATTTGGGCAGCTCATGCTCCAATGAATTTTTTACATAAGTTCTATTTAGTGGAAGCAGAAAAGCATCGGGTTCTGGGTAAAAAATTAGAAGCAATGGAACTTTACGATCTAGCCATTGCTGGTGCAAAAGCAAATGAATATATTCAAGAAGAAGCATTAGCCAATGAATTAGCAGCTAAGTTTTATCTAAATTTAGGGCGAAAAAAAGTGGCTAAAACTTACATGATTGAAGCTTACTATTGCTATTCTCATTGGGGTGCAAAAGCAAAAACAAAAGATTTAGAACAACGTTATCCTCAACTATTAGCACCGATTTTAGAACAGAAAAAAATTAATTTAAACCCCTTAAAAACTATTACAAATTCAGAGAAAATAACGACTAAAACTCAACCCACCCTCAGCAGCAACACAACAGAAATTTCTGAAG
>JBARXI010000037.1:0-4661 GCA_049647275.1 Microcoleaceae cyanobacterium | reverse complement strand
AAATCATCACGACGTTATAAAAGTTGGGATTACCCTAACAAACAAAGTTGGAAAGTAATTACTAACAATAGTGTTAATGGTTATGCACGAACTTCGTGATTTGGGTATAGCTATGCAAATGCGAGGTAAAGCGAGAACTTGGGGTGTACAAAAACTTGTACAATATGGAAATATGGTAAGTGGTATGGGTCAATAACTGTAGAATGCGCTCCTGTTAGAGAAACAGGTATTGGTGCTATAGGTTTAGATTTTGGTGCTAAGGTTGCTATTGCTACGAGTGAGGGTGAGTTAATAGAATCACCATTATTTCTTAAACAGTCTCAAGCTAAAATCAATCAATTATCTAAAGGATTAAGACGTAAACGTAAACCAGAAAAACGTAAGGTCAAAGCTTCAAGGCGATGGAAAAAACAGCAAGCCAAAATCAATAAAGTTAAAAGAGAAATAGCCAATCAGAGGCAAGATTGGACACATAAAGTAGCAGCACAAATAGTCAGTGATAATAGCTTGGTTGCTACTGAGAAGTTGAATCTCAAAGGTATGACCCGTAAAGCGAAGAAAGGCAAACTTAAGCCTCAGAAGTCAGGGTTAAACAGAAAATTGCTAGATGTTGCGATAGGTATGATTAGGGAGTCTATCAAGTACAAGTTAGATGAAGCAGGAGGTATATTCCTTGAGGCTCCGACTCAGCAATTAAAGCCTACTCAACGTTGTAACGAATGTTGGGAATTAACTCCTAAGACGCTCAATGACAGAGTTCACGTTGGCTCTCACTGTGGCCATATTGAGGATCGAGACATTAATTCAGCTCAGGTATGTTTAACCAGGGCCAGGGGGCAGGAACTGTCCTCTTTAGATGCCGAGTCGCATAGCTCTACTGACTGCGCAAGCATGAAGCACCTGTGGACAAGGAAGCGTCAGAAAACCCGCGCTACTTCGTGGAGCGCGGGGTAGTTCATTATCTCCTATGTTATCTTACCTGTAGTTGACTACTCCCCGGACTCAAGTCACGGGGAAACAAGCGTAGATACTACGCAACAAGATAAATCCGTGTTGCTTCGTCTATTCTTAGCTGACCAAAGATATCTTCTTTGGGGACAAGTCAAAGTGCCCCTACACAGTCGGCTAAGGCCAATGCCTAGCGTTCTGCTTACTTTTTGTTGATAATAGTAGCACAGGACTACTAAAGTAGTCTAGTCTAAACGACTCCCTTGTTTTCATCCCCCGGTTAAAACACGGGGGCCTTCAACGTCGCTTTTCGGTAAAATTTGATCGTGCTAGTGCAGGATGGCGGAAATAACTAACCAGTTAAAAAAAGTTAAAAAGCTGATTTCAGAATAAGCTTCTTAACCTTCGGCATAGCTGTCTCCAGCATAGCTGCCGAATTACACTAGAGTGTGTCATCCTCAGTTATGCTTTAAGGATTTTCACTCCTACCTTTAGCAGGATTAAAAAACGCTATAAAGCAAGTTTAAATATGTTAAGCAAAAACTATTGCCCATAGGCATGGGAATGTTTAAATTGTCAGTAGTCGGTGATGATTTTTCCTGTTTGAGCTGGCGCTGATTTAGTTTAGGCAAAAGTTAAACTTAAGTTGGCTTCCCCTTTCTAACTTAGTTTACACTCTATGATGGGAGTCATTTCACTCAAGGGTATTTAGCGGGAAATTTATATGAAAACTGTTTTGATAGTAGAAGACGATCAAGTTAATGCTAGAGTTTTTTCCAAGATTTTGACTAAAAGAGGTGGTTTAGCAGTCAAGCATACAGAGGATGTAGAAGAAGTTGTAAAAATGGCCAAGTCGGGTGAAGCAGACTTGATTTTGATGGATGTTTCTCTGGCACGCAGCTCTTACCAAGGCAAAGCTGTTGATGGCATTAAAATTACTCAGATTCTTAAATCTGACCCTCAAACGGATAAATTACCTATTATTTTAGTGACAGCTCATGCTATGGCCGGGGATAAAGAATCTTTTTTGAAACAAAGTGGTGCTGATGGTTATATTTCTAAACCAGTGGTGGATCATCAAGAATTTGTCAGTCAGATTAAGGCATTGTTACCTCCCGACTGATTTGGATATTGGCCACTATACTCTTGAGCAAAAAAAGCAAAATATCTGGTATTCTGCTTAATACTCTCTCTAATTTTGGTCATCTCGAAAGAATCTATCGACAAAAATCTTAAGTTCTAGTAGAGTGAACAAAAATTATTGAGAAACAACAGAGTTTGTGATGATTATCCAGAAATTGAGCGCTTGCCCAGAATTGATCCCAGGAGATGGCACTCATCTGCGTGAATTGCTTCATCCTGATAATCTGCCTCTCCCCTTGCGTTACAGTTTGGCTCATGGGATTGTTCCTGTCGGAAAAAGTTCAATCCCTCACTCCCTAAAATCTTCGGACTTACGCACGGCTACCTGTCGTGGCAATTTCTGTATCCGGTAGTTATGGGTTGCAAAGATCATGCTCTGCTTTCGATGTTTGCTCCGCATTCGGACTGAAATTGCCACGACAAACAACACAATTTATAGATGCTTTGCGTAAGTCTTGATAAATAAGAAAAATCCCAAGGTCATGCTCTGCTTTTCATGTTTGCTCCGCATTCGGACTGAAATTGCCACGACAAACAACACAATTTATAGATGCTTTGCGTAAGTCTTGATAAATAAGAAAAATCCTATGGCAACCATTCCTAATACGATACCAGGTTCAGGCACGCTGACAGCATTTAATGGGTTATTGGGGTCGCTTAACTGCTCTTTGCCATCTTCAACTTTGCGCTTAAAACGGTCTGCTGCTGCTTCTGCCCGTCTGAGAGCTTCTCGTTGTTCGTCGTTAACTAAGACGATCATGGAGGAATAAGGAGTGACTATTTTGTAGGTTTTGGCGATCGCGTGAATAGCATCTAATTCATCGAGGGTTTCTAAGTTCATTTGTTTACTCAACCCTAAAACTAACTGTTGTGCTGCCAGAGGTGCAAAATTATCCTCAGTTATTTCCCCACCAGATTTTTTTTCCAGAAACCAAGCGTAACCATCGGCAACACTGACAACAGACTCTCCGAATTTTGATTTTGCGGTTACTTGTTGGAAGACTTCGGCAAGTTTTGTCGCGACACCACCCCCACTTTTTTGAATCAATTTTAATGTGGCATCATCATAAGCGGGTGGCATGGCACCCAAATGCAACATCCATAAAGGTGCAGATAATTTTGGCATCTCTTTGCTGTTACCAGATAATTCATAACTACCTTCATCGCTGACCAATATTACCGCTTTGTAGCGAGTGTCACCTCGTAACTGGAGATATTGTTGCAGCATTTCTTTGTATTGGAGTGTACCGAAAAATGTGACTTTCTCGACATCAAACTGACTAATATCATCAATACGTTCGGGTGGCAGTGTAACATTACTCAGATATAAGTCAGCATCACCATTGCCAAAACTCAGGTCTCCAAAACCATTTGCCTGCAACGAGTTAATCGTCTTTTTGAGTTCTTTGCTTTGAGCTTTCATGCTATAGGAAGTATCAAGCACTATTGCAAAACGTTCACTTTCTGCTAAAAATTCCTCTGGGGTTTCTAGGGGTTGAGCAGAAATGCGATAGTTGTTAGGGAAATTTATCTGATGTTGTCGGGGAGTTTGTTCGGCGATCGCTGGTACACTGGGTGGCAACCATGTTTGTTGATAATTTCTGACAAACTCAGCGTTGTACATTCGTTGAGTGTCTTTATTCCAATATATGTTGCGTTTCTCTGTCAACTGCGGTAATGCCCAACTATTATTTTGTGCCATCACTTGATAAGTTAACCATAGGTGCATTTGAGTTGGTTGTTCGGGGTTTTCTTCTCGTTCGGTTGCGGACAACTTTGCTGGTACGGGAAATGCTCGTAAACGATATTGCCTGGGTCCGACTTTTTCTAGGAGTGCGGGGTCGATGGGGCGCTCTCGTCGTACTTGGGAAGTATAAACTTTTTGAGCTGCACCACGGGGTGAAACTTTGAAAGGAAAACGTTTTTCTAGGTTGTCAGTATCACCTAACCAAATACCTGTAATAACTGCACTTTCTGGGAGGGTAAAATAATAGAGTACCTCTTGTGGTTCAAAGGTTTGATTTTCGTAAACTTCATATAGTTCTATATCTGCCCAATCTCCATGTTCTGTTACTGTAATTTTTTGGTTTTTTAGCAAAACTTTTTGCTGCCCAATATTTAATAATCCAGCTTTAACTTCATCTCGATTTGCTGTTGATTGGAGAGCTTGAATAATTGCTTTTTGTTCTCCTTTTTGAATGGGGGTGTCGAAAAAATTACTATATAGTTTTTCTGCTTTTTCTTTATCTTTGTCAGAGCCTTGATATAGGAATGGTGAAATTAGATGATTGAAGTAATCTTGTAAGGATTGATTGATAAATTCTGGTAAACCAAATGTGCTTCTGTACATGATGCGAATTTGATTACTTTGGGCAGCCGTACCGAGATAACGATATGAGGATAAATAGGCATTAACTAATCCATCTTTAATTAAATTAGAATCAGCTAAAAGTTCTTGGCGATCGCCATTATTTCTGACAGGCAAATCTAACATTTGAAAGGCTACAACTTGGGGTTGTTGTTGAAATGAAACAAACAGAATCATCCAGGCAGTGATGACTGCAATAATT
>JBARXI010000036.1:0-7871 GCA_049647275.1 Microcoleaceae cyanobacterium | reverse complement strand
AGAAAAAGGAAGAAGAGAAGAAAAAGGAAGAAGAGGAGAAAAAAGAAGAAGAAGAAAAAGGAAGAAGAAGAAAAAGAAGAATCAGAGGAGAAAGTTTTTTTATCACTAATTATCCGGACATGATATTATTCCTAATTTCTCTACTCCCTGCTCTCAAGAAAATGTAGCAAACATTAACGTATTTCATATAAGTAGGTAGGGATAAATAATTGCTAAAATGGAACAGGATTTTAAAATTCCTGAAGCAATTGAGATTGCTTCGGGTGCAGAATGCGGAGCAAACTTTCCACTCTATTCCAGTCGCTTCGGACATAGTGACATTTAATTACGCCGGGCTACTTATACCGTTTCACGGAAGTCATAACTTAGAAGTCAGAAGTTAGATTTAAGATTACTAAAAACTTTGACAATACAATAGTTTAAGGCAATTATTTAACATTTAAAGTTTCAAACTATTTGTGACATCCTTAAAGTGAATTGGTATTAGTTATATAGCAATCCTAAATCATTTGTAAAATTCTTGGACTTCTTAAAAACTTCCTACTTATCTCTTCCTTTCTGCAATCTGCAATCTGCCTCCTGCCTTAAAGTAGCCCATTTTTTTCACGAATCATTTCATATTGCTATATGAAATACGAAAAATAATACTACAGTTATTTCACAAAATCTGAACGTTGAGCCAGATAGTAAAAAAGTAATTTTAGATAAAATACCAAATACAAGTAATTATGCTATCTACCCACATTCCCACACTCGCCACACTCGCCACACTCCCTATCAATCATCTGTAGCAAATATTAACCTATTTCATATTACGTTTAATTACCGAATAATTAAGGTTTAAAGCCTCTCCTTTCAAGGGGAAATAAGGAAAACTTTTCCTTTGAGTCAATCCTATTTTTTTCAAAGAGAGGTAATTGTTAATTAATAATTATTAATTAATAATTGTTGAAACCCACCTACTTATATCAAGTTTTCTGATTATTCATCTTAACTAACAAGATTTTTCAAGTATCTGAGGCAAAGCTTAATTTTAATTCCTGTGCTTTCTTAAGCAGAAAATTACGAGAATATCAAATTAATTTTGTTTGGTAAATAAAACATTAAATACATGAGATGTTTGATAATACTTTCCCGGAGGCAACTTAACTAACTGTTTACTTTTGTCTGAAGTGATTAAGTAAGTTTCATATTTTAAAGAATTCATAAATTCTCTGAGTTCGGTTTCATTAGTTCCCATTTGTTGTAAACCAAATCTGTTAATCTCACAAATAATGTAGGGAACATCATATTTACTAATAGTATTAACTGCTCCTTTAATCACATCAAGCTCTGCTCCTTCAGTATCAATTTTAATCATTTTTAAATTAGCAATATTTTCTTCTTGACCGAGAATATCATCCAGTGTAGATAGTTGAGTATTTTGCATAGTTTGATTTTGCAGACTTTTTTGATTGAATGGATGTTTTCCTACATTCCACAAAGCATGACCGCCATCATTATCTTGATTAAAAAATATTTGTATTTGCTTAGTTTCTGAACCAACAGCTAGATTAAATGATTTAATATTATTCAAATTATTCAGACTGATATTTTCTAAAATTGTTTGATAATTTAATAATTCTGGCTCAAAAGCAAAAACTTTACCCGCACTACCCACTATTTTTGCAACGAAAACTGAATAATATCCAATATGAGCGCCAATATCAATAAAACAATCACCTTTTTGTAATAAGCTGGGAATTAATTGGAAGATTTCAGACTCATAAGCTTGCCCTTCTTGAAAAGAGTCAAGCATCAGTTTTTGAGTGAATTTATTAGAGTCTAGAGATAGCTTAATGTCTTGGCGGTCGGTGTTAGATTTCCATTGAATATTGATGATTTTAGTAGAATTTTCTGAAGTTATAATCGAACTACTTTTTCTCTGAATCATTGCCCAATAGATATCCGGGCCAGCAGCCACATCAAATTTAATATCTAATACTTGTAAAATTTTAAATCCGGTTCTTTGAATTAAATCTAGCCACATACTTTTTCCCAATACGCTATAGTGATTTTTATTAGTTTGATGTTTACAACTTGTATCAGGAGCAGGCACTTCTATATATAAATAACCTTCAGGTTTGATAACTCTATAAATTTCATGCAAGGTAAAATAGGGAAAAATACTATGTTCTAAACAATGTCTGCACCAAACAAAGTCAAAATAGTTATCTTCAAATTCTAGAAATGATTGGTCCATTTGATAAACTTGATAACCTTGTTGTTGACAAATAGCGACATCTTCGCTATTTAGAGTAATTCCAATTGGTGAAAAACCATGTTTTTTAAATATTTCCAAAGCCACACCTTGACCGCAACCAATATCTAATATTTTTGCTGCTGGTAATAAAGAAATTTGTTTCAGACATAGGTCAAACATTTGCTGAGTTATTTGGTGATGAAGTGTGGTTTGCGGTTCGGGATAGGTATCATTTTGGATTTTTTCGAGAAAGTTTTCTATTTTTTTGATTTGTGATTGATTGAGTTTCATATTATGTAGATGAAGTAGATTTGATGTTGGTGTTTCTTTTCTTAGGGAATAGTAAAAAATAAATTATCTAATTCTTGGACTCCACCTACTCCCACCTCCGGTGCTCCCTAAATCTGCTAAGTTCAGTACAATGGAATATTTTCTTACTTGGAAGCCCCTGATTTTTTCAAAATACCATAATCTAAATCAGTAGTAAGTAATATACCGATCAGATAGTAATTCTATTTAAGTGATAAATTTTTTGGGGTTTTCCCTAGTAAGTATAATCCACAAATAAATACACCAAAATTTATCATAACCTTTAGGCTTGGTGCTATATAATTATAGATAAAAAATGGAGATATAAACTTTGGCTAGAGTAAGAGTTAGACAACACGTTAATCCTTTAAGTAGTAAATATCAACAGTCAATAAATCCACCAAATTTTACTAATATTTATTATGACCTGCAAAAGCCGTTACATTTAGATATTGGTTGTGGTCGAGGCAGATTTTTATGGCAGATGGCACAGGTAGAACCGGAATGGAATTTTCTGGGTTTAGAAATTCGCGAACCATTAGTTATAGAGGCTAATAGTTGGCGAGACGAACATGGTTTAACTAATTTGGATTATTTGTTTTGTAATGTCAATATTTCTTTGGGGAAAATATTAGATTCTTTGCCAGAGGGAGTATTACAAAGAGTCTCAATTTTATTTCCAGACCCTTGGTTTAAAAAACGTCATCAAAGGCGCAGAGTTGTACAACAAAAATTAGTGGCAGATTTAGCAAATTATTTAATAGTAGGAGGAAAAGTTTTTCTGCATTCTGATGTGGAGGAAGTGGCAAAAGAAATGTGCGATCGCTTCTCAGATCATAGTTCATTTTCTCGGAGTTCAAATGATTGGCTGAGTGAAAATTTGTTACCTGTTTTATCAGAAAGAGAAAGCGCAACTTTAGCTAGGGAACAACCTGTATATCGGGCATTATTTGTGCGAGGATAATTTGCTTTAAAGTTGTTTTTATTGATTTTTTTGAGATATAGTTTGAGGTGGTATAGCAGAAGGCAGAAGGAAAAATATTGCGTTGTCTGAGTTTTAAGCTTTTGATCTGTCCTAACCTTTTCTTCGGCTGCTATAAATAAATAAATTTGTCAGCCTTTTTGCCCGAGCTGAATATCAGAAACCCGGTTTCTGATATGGTAGTTGTGAAGAGTATAAAATATGTTAATAAACCAGGTTTTTGAGGCATCATCTGTAGTTTACTGGAGTCAAAAATGGTTTCAACAATTAATAATTAATAATTAATGATTACCTCTCCTTGAAACGGATTGGATTAATGAGAAGCAAAAATTTTTATTATTTTCCCTTTAAAAGAGAGGCTTTAAACCTTAATTATTCGGTAAAAAAACATGATTGAAGCTAATTTATAAAGTTTATTTCAACACATAATACCAGGCGCGATAAATGCTTGAGGACTTAGGCCCCCATCCTCTGTCATACAGTAGCTGTGGTTTAAGGTGCGTTGCAACGCACCCTACTCAGGAATTTGTTGAGTAAAAGATTGCCACGGGGGATATTGGGGGGTAAAGTAAAATAATTACTTTCTGTACCCCCCTCGCAATGACTACTTAACTGTCATTGCGTTTTGCTGGCGCACAACTGGGTTAACGCTCCGCGACATAAAAAGCGCAGCCTTTTTTTAAATTAGTATAATACCAAAATCAAATAATGGTTATTTTTACAATCAAAATTGTAATCATAATATTAGCGATAATTCCATTTGTCTCCTTCTTTCTCCCGTAATTTATATCCAAGAACGAAACCACATTCGTAACTGCCAATTTTGGGGAGATAGGGGTAAACCTAAATAAACAGGCATCCAAAAAACAAATGCGATTAAAATCAAAAAAATCGCTGTAATTCCCATTACCCTAAGACGACTTTGCTGACTATTTAACCATCTTTCAATCCACCAAGCAAGTGCCAAAATAGCAAACACAGCAGCACCCATATAATGATAAACAAAAGTACAGCGAGTAACTTTTGCCCAAGGTAGAAAATTAGCCAACCAATTCAACAACAAATATAATAATAACCACATTTCTGAGGCTGGAGGAAATTTAACTTTCTGTTTTATTTGAATTTTATTGTGTCTGGCTTGTCGTCTTTTCTCCCAATCCCAAATGTAGTTAATTAATATCAATACTAAAGATAAAATTGCCAGTGCTGATAACCACCAAACAATAGGATTCCCCATAGCATGAACATCAAAAATTAAAGGATTTGCTTTATAGTCTATACCTGGTGGTAGGGGTGGTAAAGAAGATTCTAGTTTCTCTGATAAACCTGTGTTTTTATAAAAATAAACTACAGGTCTAATAGTTAACGGCCAAGTAAACCATTCAGCACAATAAGGATGAGTATCGGGTCCACTGCCGATTCTTTGATGATAGCTGAAAATCTGTTTTTGCATCTCCAAAAAGCCATACTTGGGATTGAGAATAATGTGAGGAATCCATAAAAGGCTGTATGTAATTATGGGAATAATCAATAAATTTAAAAGAAATTGAATTAGATTCAGTCTGGTTAAATTTTCTAGAGGTGATGTTGATTCATACTTTCTTCTTTTTGGTGCAAAAGCTTTAATTATCCAAGCAAATATCCACAATAAATATACAGCCAGTAAAAAAGCTAAACCATTCCATTTAATCCCAGCACTTGCGCCAAAACTTACCCCGGCTAAACCCAACCACAATTTTTGATTTAATTGCCGATGTTGCAGGGCAAGAATTAAACATAACTGACCTAACAATCCAAAAATAACCAGATAAATATTATTCAGAGCATAACGAGATTCAACTAAAAATAAACCATCCAAAGCTATTAGTAAAGCAGCGACAAAACCATAACTTCGACGCTTGGTTAATTGATAGGCGATCGCTCCCACTACCACCGGAATAAACGAACCCGTTAAAGCATTTACCCATCGATAAGTCCAAGGGGCTAAAGTAGAACCAGTTTCATTATTAACTATTTCCTGTCCAAAAGGCAGATGAGAACCAATCCAAATACTAATCGCAATAATATATTGACTAAGTGGGGGATGAGCATTAAAAAATTCTGTTTGAGTTAGATAGTTATTGGCAAATTTAGCGTAATAAACCTCATCAAAAACGAGAGTATTAAAACGACCTAGTTGCCAAAATCTGAGCATGGCTGAAAATAGAAATATGCTAACCATGCCAATAGTAAACCAGGGAGTAGGTAGACGAGAAAGTCTGCGAAAAAAATTCATAATTATCAATAAAAAAGGGAGTCTCCCTTGTTGAAAAATATATATTTAAAACCAGGGAGACTACCAGAGCAATTCAATTAAAATATTAGACCCTTTGGCAAACTGCAAGTCAAATATAGCAATTAGCAGTTATCTGCTTTTCTATTTTTATGATGCTGTCTCCCTTGAGCTGCATTACTACTGTACTTCATCAAGATGAAAAATCTGATAAATTACAATACATAAATCAGCAATTTATCTTACTTTTGCTGTTAGACTTTCTTGTGCAAGAAGTCTATATTTTCTTTCTATCTAGGGTTTGTTGAAAAAGTATTTTTGTGGGAGTAGGGGTAATTTTGTTCCGAATGCTGCGCAAAGATGGAAAGCGGAGCATTCCTTTCCTACGGAATTCTGCGCAAACAGAAATTACCCCTACAGAAAAGAAAGAGAAGGAGAAAGTTTTTTTCTGATTCCCGATCGCTATAATTTCAAGTAATTATATTCCTGTATTCCTGATGGTATTGTAGATAATCCTAGCAAAAATAAATTAACCACATTAAAAATATCGGGGAATTTATACCAAGTCGAAAAAGCAGGGATAATTGATGAATTACCCCTACTTTTTTTTGTTTTTGAAATATCACAAGTAGGTTTGGTCGTTGGTTTTTACTGTTTTTCACCACACCCCACGTCCCATACCAAGATTTTAGGATATGTAGCACGGGCTGAAACTGTCACAGCAGCCTAGCGGTCAATATTTGGTATTAGCTCACTCTTTATCCCATATACTTTTAGTCAGTTTAAATAAAATTTAAGACTTATGAATTTTTGTCTAGCTATTGTTAAAAATATCTAAAATTTATTACACAAAAAGCCACAAAGAGTTAAAAAAGTTATATTTACAACAAAGTTAGGAAAAAATTTATGGTAACAACCACAAGACCAGAACAAAAAGTAAAAATCGGCCCCACCAAACTATTAATTAATAACGAGTGGGTAGAAAGTGCATCCGGCAAACGCTTTGAAACAATTAACCCCGCAACAGGAGAAGTTATTTGTGACGTTGCCGAAGCAGATGCAGCCGACGTAGACAAAGCAGTAATTGCAGCTCGAAAAGCATTTACCAGTGGCGACTGGCCAAAAATATCTGCGACAAAAAGAGGCGAACTCCTCTATAAATTAGCAGACTTTATGGAAAAAAATATAGAAGAGTTGGCACGACTGGAAACCCTAGATAATGGTAAACCACTCAAAGAATCTCTCAATGCAGACTTGCGTTTATCCATCGCCTGTTACCGCTACTACGCAGGATGGGCTGACAAAATTCAAGGTAAAACCATCCCCATCAACGGCTCCTACTTCTGTTACACCCGCCACGAGCCAGTGGGAGTAGTCGGCCAAATCATTCCTTGGAACTTCCCACTCATGATGCAAGCCTGGAAACTAGCACCAGCATTGGCAATGGGCAACACATTAGTAATGAAAACAGCCGAACAAACACCATTATCAGCCTTCCGAGTGGGCGAGTTAGCGATCGAAGCTGGTTTTCCTCCTGGAGTAATAAATATTTTATCTGGTTACGGCCCCACTGCAGGCGCTGCCATTTCTCGCCATCACGATATTGATAAAGTTGCTTTCACGGGTTCCACAGAAGTCGGTCATTTAATCATGGAAGCTGCTGCTAAAAGTAACTTAAAGCGCGTAACTTTGGAACTCGGCGGCAAGAGTCCGAATATTGTATTTGCTGATGCGGATATGGATGCTGCCATTGAAGGAGTGCATCATGGTTTATTCTTTAACCAAGGTCAGTGTTGCAATGCGGGGTCTCGTTTATTTGTGGAAGAGAAGTGTTATGACGACTTTGTAGCAAAGTGTGTCGAACGAGCAAAACGTCGGATGGTAGGCGATCCATTTGCTGCCAGAACTGAACAGGGTCCCCAGGTAGATGAAGAACAGTTTAATAAAGTAATGAGTTATATTGAGTCTGGTCAACAGGATGGTGCCCGGATGTTATGCGGTGGATCGAGAGTTGGCGATCGCGGTTATTTTATTGCACCGACTGTATTTGCTGACGTGCAAGATGA
>JBARXI010000035.1:0-22517 GCA_049647275.1 Microcoleaceae cyanobacterium | reverse complement strand
AAAAAAGTAATTCCTGATGTCTTAGACCAAGGAATAAAGGGTTTGCCGTTTAACCCTGTAGTGGTCGAGCCACTTGCGTTCAACTAAGCTTTCAGACATTTGAGTAAGTTTGAGTAAGTTTAGTTGAGCGGTAATTCATTAAATTATCCCTACTTAGATACTTCCAGGAGAAAAAAAGACCACAATCTGTAACTTATTCTCTCCACCAGCCAAAATATAATTTTGATTTGATAGCTAGTAATTTTCAATAAAATCTTTTTTTGACAATCGTTTAGCTATTGTGTATGATTGTCAATAGGTATAGATTTTTGATAAAATAACGTGGCTCTTTACACACCATATTCATTTAAAGCAGAACTAAATGAGAAGGGTTGGCGAATGACTCCCCAACGGGAGACTATTTTGCACGTCTTTCAAAATCTTCCTAAAGGCAATCATCTGAGTGCCGAGGATCTTTACAATCTGCTACAAAATCGGGGGGAAAGAATTAGCCTATCTACTATTTACAGAACCTTGAAGTTAATGGCAAGAATGGGCATTCTACGAGAACTTGAGTTAGCCGAGGGACATAAACATTATGAGATAAATCAGCCTTATCCACACCATCACCATCATCTTGTCTGCGTACAATGTAATAAAACTATTGAATTTAAAAATGATTCCATTTTAAAAATTGGTCTGAAGCAGACAGAAAAATCAGGATTACATCTTCTAGATTGTCAGTTAACTATTCATACAATTTGTCATGAAGCTTTAAGAATGGGGTGGCCTTCCCTAGTATCTACTGAGTGGTCTTGTCCAAGAGCACTTGTAGACACAGAAAATTTCAACATTGATAAAAATCAATAATCATCGCAAGCCCCACTTGATATTTATATATCAAGTGGGGTCAAAAGAAACAATCTTTTTATCCACTTTTGTCATCTGTTTAGTAGATAGTTTAGTTAGTTTCCAAAAAGATCTCTGGCACTCACACCATAACGTAGCTGAGCTCTTGCCACTGCTGCTCGTGTTTCAGAATTATAAACCCCATTCAACGGACCATAATAAAGTCCTTGTGACCTAAGTCGATTTTGCAATTCCAACACTTGTGCCTGACTACCTCGATAACTAAGATAACTAGATTTATAATCAGAACTATTTTGAGAAACAATTACTGGATGTCTTAGTGCTTGTAATGTAGTTTTTGTTGCTACCCCACTCGCAGCTAATCCCAAATCTTGCTGAAAACGTTTAACCGCAAACTCAGTTGCAGGTCCAAAAAAACCATCTATGAAACCAGGATAGTAACCTAATCTTGTTAATAAAATTTGGAGTTGTTTCACCCCCTGTCCTTGATCGCCCCGTTGTAGAACAGTTGGATGTGAGTATTGTCTGACATTAGATGGTTTGAAATAAGATACTGGACCTGGAGGTAATACTTGATCGGCATCAAATAAAAATGCTTGAGTTGTTGGCCCTACTTGACCTGTAGGAGTAATTCTATTTCTTCTTTGAAAATCAATTACTGCCCCTTCCGTTGTTTGACCAAAATAGTTAGTTATCGATCCTTCATAATAGCCTAAACCTTTTAAGCGTTGCTGTAACCTTCCTACTGCTGGCCCTACATCTCCCCGTTGCAGAAATACCCTATCCACAGCAACAGCCTTGTTGTCAAACAAAAATTTCCAAGTGGTTATTCCGACCTGACCTGTCGGGGTAATTCTGTAAGCTCTCTGGAAATTGATTGTTGCGGTGCGAGTAGCTTGATCGTAAATACTATTTATCGGCCCCCTATAAAACCCAAGTTCTGTTAAGCGCCTTTGAAGAATTGCGACTTGAGGACTAACTTCCCCAAAAGATAATACCTTTGTAGGATAACTTGGGAAAAGGCGATCGCTTGGGGCAGATTTCCTTCCACCAAATAGTAACGACCAAGTAGTAGGTTCAACTCGACCCGTGGCTGGAATGCCATTATCTTGCTGATATTCTCTAACAGCCTTTTGTGTGATTGGACCGTAATAGCTTGTGATATTGGCAGTAAAGTAACCTAGTTCTCGAAGTTTTCTTTGCAAGGCTGCTACTGTGGGTGCAGAATCTCCACGCCTTAGATATACTGCACTATTGGGAGAAAGAATTGCATCGCTATCTGGCCTATAAGCAGAAACAAATGAATTACTTGCTAGTAGTTGTCCTTGGTTTACTTGGCTCTGCTGAGTTTGGCCGAATGAAATATCATGATTTGCTTTAGGTTGGGAAATTTCTGACTCTGTGGCCCAACTAGCGTTAATCATAATACAATTGATAATTGCTAATGATAAAAAGTTTATGTAAGCTAGGCTAGAGAATTTTTTCCAGTTGAGTCGTTCAATTAGTGTGAAGTTTTTTATATCTTCATTAACTATAGCAAGCTCTATATATGCAAGGGATTCCATAACTTTTCCTAAGAGATTGACTAAATAGCAAATTTACGTTATTAAGAAGGTACGATCGGCTATGTCACGTCATCACTAAGTATAATTAACTCAATGCCGTTAACAGCATGGTTATCAAAACTCAAGATATCTGGCTGAAGTAAAAATCAGCAAAAATATAAAAGAATCCTGTAATACTGAGGAATTAGATGTTCTAGGTGAACATCTAAATATATAGTTTATAGGTTAATTTAGTCGCTTGCCTCGACTTGGGAATTTGAGCTGAAAAATTTAAACTAAACCGACGCGGTCGCAAATTACAGCAACAACAGCAGCAAAAATCGTAATGCCCAGGGCCGTTAAAGGATGTTGACCTTGACTAACAGCGAAAGAAGTAACTACACCTGCTCCCAAAGCTGCAGTAACTCCTGCAACTAGGGGGTCACGATTTGAACGATTTTTGTACATAATTTTTAATCCAGGATAGATTTTTTAAACAATTGAATAACTAACGTTGTTTAAACCTATCACCCAAGTAATAATTAAGCTAGAAACTATCCTGTTTTTGCAACTAAGATTTAGATTTCGCTAAATTTCTTAATAAATACAGCCTATTCCATATAAATGAATGTGGCACATTATTTTAGTTAAGATAATGCTTGCTACTGCACCCCTTGAAGAGTTAATACTAAGCACTTCAAAAACTTTTTTCAAACCTGGTGCTCCTGTAGTTCATCAACCTCGAATATTCTGTATATCTGTGCATTGGTTATAAAAAATTTCAGTGTATTTTTCATCGCACCTAGCACCTACTACCTACCCTATTAAATTTTTAGTGAGCTATTAGACATCTCCGATAATTAATCTCAAATGTAATACCTAGGAAAAAACTTAGTTTCCGGAGATACAGCAGATTCCAGGTTTATGAAGTACAGTAAAAACAGTTTGTCAAATAGTTTTTGAAGTGTTGAGAATATGAAATACTCAACTGTAGTAGCTAGTACAATTTAAACATCGCTGAACTACTTAAGTTAATGTACGACAGTTACATGGAATAGGCTGTATCTATATAATTAATTAATCGCCTCAGTATTACCTCCTGAAACCCAGCCTGTACGATCGCTACCATCATTTACCCTGACCTTTTGCCATCTTTTGTCTGGAGTTTCCTCCAAAACAACAACTTCTTCTTGATAAGAAATACCTCCGATGCGATTAGCATCTCTGCTAGCAGTATCCCGCAGAATTAAACCTATAGGTTCGGTCACAACTGCTCTATAAGCACCAGGCTCTAATTCATTAGATGAAGTTGTATTTGCAGCAGCAGAAGTTACTTTAGGAGACGTGCTCACCTTTTGAGCGACAGGTTGTTCGTTAGGAAATATGGGTTTTTCTGGTAGTTTGGTCAGTTTAGCAGCAAAATATAGAACGGCTGCAGCACTTGCTCCAGCTAGTAGCAGTATTGCCAAGATAAACCCAACTAAAAATTTGAAGAAGCCATAAAAATTCATAACTTTTGAATTTTTTTTGTAGAATAAAAGGTTTGGATGAAAATGTTGTATTTATTTAATTAAACTTAAACTTGCTAATTTTATAATAATTATAATGTAATCACGAAAATTTACTTCCTAAGCCACTATATCTAGAAGCAAGACGCACTCTACCTGCTGCAGCCCAATCTTGTAAAAACTTAATCTGTTCCTGTGCAGTTCTAGCTAAAGGTATAATCTGACTAGCTGATTCTAATATATCCTCATTAGTAAACTCACGGTTTTGACTAAATCCAATGTGCATTGCCTCAATTAAAGATTGTTCTATTTCTGCACCAGAAAAGTCTGGAGTTTCATAAGCTAACCGCTCCAGATCATAACTCCTAATATTATGAAGTCGTAGGCGAGATAAATGTACCTCAAAAATAGCTTTTCTTTCTTCTTGGTTAGGCAAACCAACAAAAAATATTTCATCAAATCTACCTTTTCGCAATATTTCTGGAGGTAAAGATTGAATATTATTAGCAGTAGCTACCACAAATACAGGAGATGTTTTCTCAGCTAACCAAGTAATAAACGTACCAAAAACACGACTAGTAGTACCAGAATCTCCTTGACTTTTGAAACCCGCAAAGCCCTTGTCAATTTCATCAATCCATAGTATACATGGGGCCAAAGCCTCTGCAATAGAAATCATCTGTCGGGTACGAGACTCCGACTCTCCCACTAATCCGCCAAACAAACGGCCCACGTCCAAACGTAATAGAGGTAAATGCCAATGACGAGCGATCGCTTTAGCAGTCAGAGATTTACCAGTACCTTGAATACCCACGAGCAACAGACCTCTGGGATGAGGTAAACCATATTGTCTTGCCCGTTCAGAAAATGCGCCTCCCCGTCGCAACAACCAATCCTTGAGATTATCTAAACCCCCTATATCGGAAATATTTTCACGGGCAGGATAGAAGTCTAATATTTGAGTTTGGCGAATAGTTTGGCGTTTTTCTTCTAAGATTAAATCAACATCATCAAGTTGTAATTCTCCGTGAGTAGCAATAGCTTTTGCCAAAACTCTTCTAATTCTTTCAATAGACAATCCTTGAGCAGCACGAACTACCTCATCTAATAAACGTTTTTCTATAGATTGACCCATTGCCAGAAATAGACGTTCTACCTCTGTACTAATTTCTTGACTATTGGGTAGTGGAAATTCTAAAATTGTCAGAACTTCAGTTAACTCTTCTGGCAGGGATATTTGAGGAGCGATAATAACTAAATTTTTTGGTTGAGACTTTAACTTTCTTGCCAGATTTCGGAGTTTTCTAGAAATAGATATATCTTCCAAAAATCTTTGAAAATCACGCAATATAAAAATTGCCGGAGCTGATTCTGGCAACTTTTCCACAAGTTCTAAACCTTGGAGAGGATTTCGTTTTCCCCACCCTATATCATTAGGATTGTTTTGATATCCTTCGACAAAATCCCAAATATATACAGCTCTATTACCTTGTTTTTTTGCTGATTCAGTAATAGCGATTTCAACTCGCTCTTCTTCTCTAGTTTGGATATAAATTATTGAGTAGCGCGAGCGAAGTAGTAGTTCAAATTCTTCTTGAAAATTCATCAGTCATCATAAATAGAAACAGTGATTAAATAGACTAACTAACTAATAAAAACAATTACTTAACTGCTTCAATATTTTAGACTAACAGGTAGGAAATGCGTGATATTTTAATAATTTGTCTTGTTAGGTTACCCTCAATAGTTTTCACTACCAGCTTTGATTTGTCAGATTCATAGCTATATTTATTACGAAATGAATCAAGTAAAAAACTCATTAAATTATTTCTAAATCTCTTCATAATATTTAGTTTTTCAGTTAGTAGTTACTTCCGAATTGATAGTATTTTTTTTAGTCAATACTTAAACAACCAACTCTAACAGCTTAATGTCAACTATTCAGTTGCTTTTTTATAGATTCCAAAGCAGCCCATCGGCTATCTAAAAATGAAGATGAGCTATTACCAGATAATTTTATGCCTTGGCAATTTCCTTCGCATAACTTTCTTGGAGGAATTGCCAAACATAGCTGTTCATACACCCAATCTCTAGGATAAAAATATCCATCTGGAGGTAAACTTTCTACCAGGTCTTCCACAGAATTTTCTACTTCTATATGTAATAAATCTTTTTGAACAGTTATTTCATTTAACCAAATCAATTCTTTAGGATTAATAACTAATTTATAGTTGTACTGTTTCAAACATCTATCGCAAGTGAGGGTAATAATTGTTTCTGCTCTACTTTTAACTTCCAGATAATTTCCATAATGAGTAACCTGCAAATCACCCCTAATTGGAGTCAATGTTTCCATCTCTGACATAGATTCTTCAAACTTAATTACCTCTGTTCGCTCAGGTTTTTTTACCAGATTAGGAATATATATTGCTTCCATCTTTACTTCACCTCACTTATTCCTTACCAGCAATTCAGAATTCTGAGTAGAGAATTCTGAATTAGCTTTACTTCAGTAATGATTTTAGTGTTTACAATTCATTGTTTTCTCCTAGTTTGAGCTAGTCTCATCTATTGTTACTTGCAGTTAATTTCTAATTTTCACTACTAGACGGCGGTCTGGCTCCTGGCCCCTACTATAGGTTTCTAAGTCTTCACACTCTTTAAGCATGGTATGAACTTGGCGACGTTCAGCAGAAGACAAAGAGATTAACTCATACTCTCTGCCTGTCAATCTTACTTGTTTAGCTGCATACTCTGCCATTAAAAGTAGTTCCTCTTGGCGACGAGAGCGGTAACCAGAAATTTCTATAGTGTAAGCTGCTTGTTGCTCTAAATCTTGACCTATATTCAGGATTGTATTTGCCAGATACTGAATTGCATCAACTACAATACCATCATGTCCTATTAAGACAGAAATTTGCTCTGGAGTTAGATTAGTTTCATCTATTACTAACCAATAGCATTCTTCTTGTTCGTAAGCTATGACTGTTGCGGGAATGTTTGCTAAGTTTAGCAGTTCCTGTAACCATTGTTGTCCTAGCTCTATATGACTATCCATCATCCCTAACATTAGCATTAAGCTTTCTTCTTAGAACGTCCTGGCTCAAAGGGCAGTGCCTCTCTTGCCTTACCTGTTTTCGTTAATTTTGGCTCAGACTCTTCTACTAATTTTTGCAGATTTTCAGGTAATGGTTCCTTGGATAGAATAAATGCCTGAATAGTTTGAAATATGTTTGCTATGAGCATATAAAGTAGCACACCTGCGGGCAAGGGAGTAAACAGAAATATGCCTGAAAATAGAATGGGGGTAATTTTGTTAATGGAGTCTTGATTAGGATTGGCATTATTCGCCCCTGGCCCTTTACCTGATATAGTTTGGCTAGCGTATATGCTAAGTCCAAACCCAATCACCATAATTAATATATCCCAGTGAATATTTCCATCCTCATCAAATGCACCAACGCGACCGAGGGCCTTAATGAATAGAAATCCAGTATTAGCTGCAATTCCTGGAATAGTCCCTTGAATTGTAGCGTCCCCTGGTTGTAGGGCGACTAAATTACCATCTTGGTCTATTTGAACTCTTTCAGAACCCTTAGTTACAGTCCACGAAGGCTTGATTTCTGATTGATTATATTCTTCCATCAGAGAATCTAAGGATTTGCCGTTTGTTGTTTGAAATTCTATTTTAGTTTTTTCTCCCACAGCCACCTTATTACCACCGGGCATAATTGCCATCATTTTGTCATGAACACCGTCAGTAATAAATATATTTTGAGGCTTTGTTGCATAAGCTTGTGGTTGAATACGCTCTAATTGTTCTTGAGGAAATATTTGTACATCTACAGTGTAGTTTATATTAGTAAAAGGTGAACCCCGCAAAGTTGCAAATAGAGCAAACAGTATAGGCATTTGAAACAGCAGTGGTAAACAGCCCGCCAATGGATTAAACTCTTTCATAAGTTTAGCCATTTCTTCCTGCTGTTTTTGTGGCTCGTCTTTATAGCGTTTTTGAATTTCTTCTTGTCGCTTTTTCATCAACGGCTGCGTAACTTTCATCTTACGCATATTCCGAATTGAACCAGCATTCAATGGGTAAAGTCCCAAACGAATTACAAGAGTTAAAGCCACGATTGCTAAACCATAACTTGGAACGATCCCATAGAAAAAATCTAGGATCGGTAACATTATATTATTGGAAAGAAACCCGATACCAAAATCCATTATTTTAAGTTCACCTTGGGGTTGGTAATGTTTCTAATTGTGACTATTTTCATTTAAATTAACAATTAGAAACATTTTTACTAGCTTAATATATAGCAGTTAGCTGGAATATTTGTCTGTCAAATTAATAGTTAAAAAAACTCTCAACTAGTAGCATTACTTGTTTTACTTTGAGTTTTTGTAGCCATTTTCTCATTGATGTAAGCATCAATATCTCTAAACTTTGGCACTGCTCTTAGTTCTAAACGAGTACCATTTCTGAGGGTAATCACCAAGTCACCCCAAGCACCAAATCCCCTCGCAACTTTAGCCACCTTGACAATTTCTGAATAAACAATATCAGTACGGTCTTGTCCCATCCAACCTCCGATGACTGAAACTCGGCGATTAGTAATTCGGTAGCGCAGCCATAGGGCCCTAACAACAGCCGCAACAGTTAGAGGCAGGCCAATAATTGTAAAGCCTATTAATAAGTTAAAGATTAAATCTCCGATATGGGGACCACCTTCAAAGTAGGTTTCTTCTCGAATACCCATCCAACACCTCCGCTTGTGCCAATAACTTTTCTAATTGTTGCAGAAATTCATCATAATTGCACATTTGAGCTGTTGGCTTTACCACAATTACTACATCCCAACCGGGTAAAATATATGGCAGCATTTGACGTAAAGCTGCTCTTATTTGGCGTTTAATTCGATTTCGGACTACGGCACCTTTACTAACTTTTTTGCTAATGGAAATACCGATTCGAGTAGGTCCAGGAGATTGTAAAGTATCTACAGCCAGATTCTGCTTTTGCTGGTGAGGCAAAGCTCTTAACGCCAGATTAGAAGTATTTTTACGAATTCCTCTTCGATATATGACACTAAAGTCTTGATTACGACGGAGCCTGTTTTGTGTGGGTAACATGGTCTAATTGTTGAATATTTGTCCACAACCACCAGGATTTTCTTTAATAAACAGCCAGACGCTCACGGCCCTTTTTTCGTCGCGCTCTGATTACTGCTCGGCCATTTCTCGTACGCATCCGCACCCGGAAACCAGATACTCTTCTTCTCTTACGAGTGGTCCCATGCAAAGTTCTTTGAGTCATCTTTGTTTCTCCTTTACCACTAAATTAACAATTTTTAAAGTCACAATCTCCTACTTTAGCATAGTTATTTGATAAATTCAAAGTAGATGATTTTTGGCCTACACATCCTGCTAAATATTCTAGTCTATGGTTAATAGCCAAGTACCAACATAACGTAGTAAAGGCAAATCCCCAGGAGTTCTAATATTTGCGTTGAACTGATACATTCCACCAAATCTGGGGTTTTGTACTCCACTAAGAACCACCTCCAGTTTATTACCAGCAGGAATAGGCTCGGTAGGATAAATTTCAATAAACTTATTCTCTTGGTCCCACACTACCTCATCTATAGGAACGGATTCTTCATTTATACGAATTTCCACCCGCTCTGGGTCAAATGAACCCTTATAGTAATCAGGATAAGCAATAGATAACTGGGCAACTGCTAAATTCAATTTGTTTGCTGGTATCCGCAATCTATACCTATCCCACATCCCAGACTTACCGGAATCTAAACGATAGTTGAGCTGATTTTTTTGCTCTGGCCCACCAAATAAAGTAAACCCAGGCAGTCCTTGAGCCAGACTGGCGATCGGCAAAGCAGTTAACAAGCAACTGGTAACAATCAAAGTAGAAAATAAACGTTTCATTAAAGCTCCTGTAATTTTAACTATCTCTTTAAGTAAGACTTTATCAAAATTTTATAAATTAGGGGTAGATTACTACATGACTTACCCCACTCACATCAATTGAGTAAGAGTTTTCTGCAAAAGAAGTTTTGTTAATTCGTAAACGCTTGAGTCAAGACGAACATTTGGTATTAAAAGTAACACAAATTCGATAAACCTACCTTGAATTCATAAGACAAGTTAAAGATAGCAATGACGACCTAAAGATCGCCCTGATAATTCTAGATGAAAAGCAAGTAGTGAAAAAACCATTAGTTTAGTTAGATAGCTAGGTAACTCAGGCCCATTATTCAGGCAAGGTTCCTATGTTAAGAAAATCAAACTTTAGTAAATGAGGAGAATTTATGAAAATAGGAGTAGGTAAGGAAACTTTACCCAATGAATCTCGTGTGGCCTTAGTTCCTGATGTTGTCGCCAAATTGGTTAAACAGGGGCTGGAGGTACAAGTTGAAACTGGTGCTGGCGAAAAATCTTTCTTTTTCGATGGAGCCTACGAACAAGCCGGAGCAAAAATAATTCCCGATACTGCCCAACTCTGGGGTCAAACCGACGTACTCCTAAAAATTGGTGTCCTACAGGAATCAGAAATAGATCAATTACCAGAAGGATCTATAGTAATTAGCTTCTTAAATCCTTTAGGAAATCCTGCAGTCATTAAGCGTCTAGCTGAACGGAAAATAACTGCATTCAGTATGGAAATGATTCCTCGCACCAGTAGAGCGCAAGTCATGGATGCTTTATCTTCCCAGGCTAATATTGGTGGTTATAAAGCAGTCTTACTTGCCTCGACAGCTTTGCCTAAGTTTTTCCCCATGTTGACTACTGCAGCAGGTACGATTAAACCTGCAAAAGTATTAGTTATGGGTGCAGGGGTAGCAGGTTTACAAGCGATCGCCACTGCTCGTCGTCTCGGCGCAGTAGTAGAAGCGTTTGATATTCGTCCAGAAGTTAAAGAGCAAGTACAAAGTTTGGGAGCAAAATTTGTAGACGTAACTCTGCAAGAAGACACTGTGGCTGAAGGTGGTTATGCCAAAGAACTATCTGAGCAAGCCAAACAACACACTCGTGAAGTTCTCACAAAGCACGTTGCAGCCTCAGATATTGTCATTACCACCGCTCAAGTGCCTGGCAAAAAAGCACCATTGCTAGTAACTAAAGAAATGGTAGACCAAATGAAACCTGGAGCAGTCATAGTTGATATGGCAGCAGAACAAGGTGGTAACTGCGAATGCACCGAAGCAGGCCAAGATGTGCAGTGGAATGGTGTCAATATTATCGGCCCTATAAATCTGCCAGCAACTATGCCAGTTCACGCGAGTGAATTGTATGCCAAAAATATCTCTGCTTTGCTCAAATTAATGATTAAAGATGGGGAACTAAATCTTGACTTTGAGGATGACATCATTGCTGGGGCTTGTGTTACCCATGCTGGTGAAATTCGTAATCAAAGGGTAAAAGATGCTGTAGGTGTCGCGGTTGGCAGTTAGATAATAATATTTAACGCCAGTAGGATGTGTTTTGCTAGCGCAAAGCTCCGCTAACGCTCCGCGACATATAAAGCGCTAGCGTAACGCAACAAAGTTATTCGTAATGCACTTAACCCCTATTCGTAGGGTGTGTTAGCGGTAGTGTAACTGAGCAAAGTTACTAGTTGTATTAACGGTAACGTCAGACAGCAAAACCCAACATATATTGTCAGTTCTTAAGTCCTGTTATTAAAAAAAAGGCAAAAGCGATCGCTAAATTTTAATAGCTGAACTGGCAACTTAATGTAGCACGACTGGGTAAAAAGTAAATATTGGATAAAACCCCCAAAAACACCAAAAGTAAAAAGTAAACAATTAACTGTAAAAGGATTATGAGTGAAACATTAATTGCAGCTTTATTTGTCTTCGTCTTGGCATCATTTGCCGGATTTGAAGTCATCAATAAAGTGCCACCAACTCTGCATACCCCCCTAATGTCTGGGGCAAATGCAATTTCGGGTATCGCAGTGTTGGGCGCACTAATTATCGCTGGTGACAAAGATTGGAATGTCACAGTTATTTTAGGCTTAATCGCCGTAGTATTTGCCACAATTAACGTAGTTGGTGGCTTTTTGGTAACAGACAGAATGTTGCAAATGTTTAAGAAGAAGGAGGCTGCATAATGAGCGAATTTATACCTACCGGAATTCAGTTAAGCTACTTGGTAGCAGTATCTTTATTTTTCGTCGGGCTGAAAAAGTTGGGTTCGCCAGCTACGGCTCGTAATGGTAATTTGTTAGCATCAGTGGGGATGTTCATTGCTATTATTGCAACCCTGCTAGAAAAAGAAGTGATCAACTATCAGATGATTCTGGTAGCAATTGTTATCGGTTCAATCATTGGAGCGATCGCTGCTTACAAAGTAGAAATGACTGATATGCCTCAGATGGTTGGTTTATTCAACGGTCTGGGTGGTGCTGCTTCTGCAATGGTAGCAGTAGGTGAGTTTTGGAAGTATTTGGCTATTGCTGATACGCCTCCACTACCCACTAGCGTAACGGCTATGCTGGGCGTGTTAATTGGTGGCATAACTTTTACAGGTTCTGTAATTGCTTTTGCCAAACTGCAAGGAATTATGAGTGGCTCTCCCATCACTTTCCCATTGCAGCAACCTGTTAATGCTCTCTTGTTCGGTGGCTTTATTGTTGGTAGTGTTTATCTTTGTGTCACACCGTTTAATTTACCTGTGTTTTTGACATTGGTTGGTGTGTCTCTGGTATTAGGCATAATGTTTGTTATCCCCATTGGTGGGGGCGATATGCCAGTAGTGATTTCTTTGTTGAACTCATTCTCAGGATTAGCTGCTAGTGCTGCTGGTTTTGTGGTGATGAACAATATGTTGATTATTGCTGGTGCATTGGTAGGTGCGTCTGGAATTATCCTGACAGTAATTATGTGTAAGGGTATGAACCGTTCCTTAACCAATGTATTGTTTGCTGCATTTGGTACTGGTGAAGGTGGTAGCGCTGTTGCTGGTGCTGGTGGCGCAACTGATAAGGCTGTTCGCAGTATTGATCCTGAAGAGGGAGCAATGATGTTGGGTTATGCTCGGTCTGTGGTAATTGTGCCTGGTTATGGTATGGCTGTTGCTCAAGCACAACATTCTGTCCGGGAGTTGTCAGACCAGTTGGAAGGATTGGGTGTAGAAGTTAAATATGCTATTCATCCAGTTGCAGGCAGGATGCCAGGACATATGAACGTACTGTTGGCAGAGGCAAATGTGCCTTATCCTCAGTTGTATGATATGGATGATATTAATCCTCAGTTTGACCAGGCAGATGTGGCTTTGGTGATTGGAGCTAATGATGTTGTTAATCCGTCAGCGCGTGCGGATAAGAATAGTCCGATTTATGGGATGCCTATTCTTGATGTTGATAAGGCGAAGCATACTATTGTGATTAAGCGCGGTCTTAGCACTGGTTTTGCTGGTGTGGATAATGATTTGTTCTACAAGGATAAAACTATGATGCTATTCGGCAGTGCTAAGGATATGGTTGCTAAGTTGGTTTCTGAGGTCAAGCAACTATAAATTTGATTTCTTCCGAATAATTAAATGTTCAGCCAGGGATAAAATTCTCTGGCTATTTTTTTGTAGCAATTCCATTATCATATTTTCGCAACTCTAGTATAAAGATTTTATGCGTAAGTAAATTCACAGATTTGTCTGCGATCGCACTCAAAGTTTGGAGAAATTTTTTGATAATAAATTCCACTTTACTGAAAAAAGTCTTAATGGTAATACCAATTCACTTTAAGGATGTCACAAATAGTTTCGCTCCTTCAAATGTCAAATAATTGCCTGAAACTATTGTCTTGTCAAAGTTTTTAGCCGATCAAATTTAACTTCTGACTTCTGACTTTCGTGAAACGGTATAACAACTAGTGGCACGGTTGTTAGCTTCGCTGGAGGACAAGCAGCCTAAGCTGTTACTTTTAACTTTCAAGGAGGGCCTAAGACTGATGACTCTATTTTCTTCTCCGAGCTAGGTATAGGTCTTACAGCCACAGCAAGTAATATAGCAGTACGTTTTTTAGTTAGGACAATAAGTAGTAGTATTAAGATGTTCCAAGGCAACTACATACAACTACCGAGAATAGGAGTAGTAAAAACCTATGAAATATTACCGAATGTACCAGTGAAAAATGTCACAATATCCAAAGGTGCGGATAATTGGTACATCTTTTAAATATGATGTAGAACCCTCTACCACTCCAAGTCGCGGATGAGACCCCGCGTTGTCCCTAATGAATGCCAATCAATATTACATTTGAGAAGCGCAATGTGCTAATAAAAATATGGTTGCTGGGTTAGCAGTGATTGGCTTGTCTGTGGAGTAAGCCTTTAGAGCAGAAAGAGGTTCGGCCGATTAGGCAGGTGCTAGAAACAGAAACCCTACCTCGTGTTTTCGGCTGCGGCTGACATTTTTGCGTTAGCATTCGGTACCCAAAAGTGCAGCGGTGCGTAGCACAGCGCGGGGAATCAATCCCGCGGGAATAGCCCAAGCAATCACAACGTCGGTAGGATGTCAATAGAAAGTCTAATACTTGATACTTACTCTAGCAATTTCCTGTGGGACACTCGCGGAATGTCCCCGAGATTTTTCTAATATTTATTAAAAAAAAATTCTCTGAAGATCTGAATATTAGTATCTATTGTGCTAGTATGTTAAATGAGAATAAATTCGGTTGTAATGTTTGTTTATATGAGGATTAATTTCCTGTCGGTATTGGCAAGCTTCTCTCCGAAATCTAAATCTCTACACATCTTTGATTTGGGAGAAAATCAATGTCAATTTATGTAGGCAACTTATCCTACGATGTAACACAAGATGACCTATCTGAAGTGTTTAAAGAATATGGTACTGTCAAGCGAGTCCAGCTACCTAGTGACAGGGAAACTGGACGTCCCCGTGGCTTTGGATTTGTGGAAATGGAATCAGAAGAAGACGAAAATAAAGCAATTGAAGCACTTGACGGTGCTGAATGGATGGGTCGCGATCTGAAGGTAAACAAGGCAAAGCCTCGTGAAGAAAGAGGTTCATTTGGTGGCGGCGGTGGTCGCAGAAACAACAGTCAGCGTGGTGGTGGTGGTCGCTACTAACTGACAAGATCCTAACTATAGGAATTAATTTAACTCCTATAGTTATCTGTTTTGGATAGTTCTAAAATATTAAGGATAGCAGAACTATTTCCTACTTTTTTGTGGCCTATTACCTTTTGGGGAAGGTTTCACTAAGAGAGCTGTTAGCCATTAAAAGTCTCCAGTTCTCTGTTAATGATCGTTACTTATTTACCACTACCGCAAAATCTTATCTTCATCTTATTCCAAATAAATCCATTGATATATATGTATTTATACATATATATCAATGGATTTGCTTGACTATAGGCAACTTCCTAGCTTCCCTTAGTTACTCGATACTGTGAACCCTAAAGATTGATTCTTTAACAGAGTAAGATTTTATTATTGAGGCTTCATAATATATGATGCCTGGCATTTAGTAAAATGATATAAACCTCGGTATAGCTCTATCAGCTTACCGAGTATAGAATGTAGCCCTCTGAACCACTTATTATTAATGATTACTAGGCTCATCATCTTTAGGGCCAAAAACCAGTTGTACCACCATTTGTTTTCCACCCTGTTCGTGATAACGATCGGCCCAGTGTCGGATAATTTCATCTAACTCATCTATAGCTTTCTCAAGGCGTTCAGGAGAGATGTCAAACTCTTCCAAAATGCGTATTACCTTGTTTTGCCGCTCTGCCCAGTCTTTCATCAGGCGGAAATAGCGTGCTGTATCCTCAACCATAATATAAGTGCGCTCTTCATCATCCTCTGGAGAATAAGTAGAACGGATCAGAGCATAAAAAGGCATTCCCCAAGGAGAGTCTATTTTTTTGACAGTGCCAGAATAAATCAAGCGACGCTTAATATGTTCTGCCAAAGCTTCACTTAGAGGCATTCTACGTTCGGGCGGTAAATCTTCCTGAGAACGCCTATGCAGAAACTCAATTAATTCCATAAACTGAAAAGAATTAATTAATCTAGCATCAGGCATATTTGAGGGAAGTTTGCTTTCTAGATACCGTTTTTCTTCTGGAGTCAAAGTGGTCCCAGGAACTCGCGCTCGCCCAGGTATCCAGGGATACTGTTCCAGCCAAACATAGGGAAACTGTATCAAATAACGAGGTTCTTGAGAACCCAGCATCTTCAAAAGTTTACCCTGAGTTAGTGCTTCTTCTACTTCATGCACAATCACTTTGACCCGTTTAGGTTCAATGTGATGCAAATGTCCTGTCATTCGCAGGTTATGACCTTGTTCAATATAGGTCATGTAGATTGCGCACTTAGCAGCAGTTGCGGCTGCGTCTAAAAAAGCCCCATGACGATGCCCACTTGTTCTCATGGCACTAAATGCCAAATATAACATAATCTGATCCATGGCACTGGGGCTAAGGCTCTTGATCAGATCGGTATCGCTTTTCATTACAATCCCCGAGATAATAAAACTAAGGAGGAATCGTTAATGATCCTCCGTTAACAATTAAAATATTTTGACTCTACTATATTTCAATGCCAGAAAGCCAGTCAACTATGATTTATACACCAATATATATCTCTTTTCTTTGGAGAGTTTTTGGCAGTTGGCGCAGCATTAAGTTACACAAATTAACCGTGGGAATAGTTTGCTATTTTAGTTTAACTCTTACACCCTGTACAGTTTTGACTGCCAGACCTAATTAATGTTATATTAACATACTAAAGTACCATTGATCCCATTTATAATAGTAGAATCAATGGTCACTATGATTTTGACAAGTAATATTGTTAGTCAAAAAGGAAAACTTCCACAAATTTTCACCTGTCGCAAATAAAATATTTAGCTCTAAAAGCTCAACTACCTTGACAAAGATTTCGCTTTGATATGAAACTCAATGAGTGGGAAACACTTTGCTCTGCTTCAGCGCCCACTACCACGATGGGGACATTTGTCTATGTCTGGCCCTGAAGTACAAACTTTCTGTACAAAAGCTCGTATATTGCTTCTACTATTTCTTGGACGATCTCCATGTGTACTAGTTTGTGCAGAACCACGGAAATATGAGAGGGTAGATTGAATTTCATTTTGAGTTTCTAGAGCGTTGCTACTAGTAGCACTACCTAGTAATAATAAAAAAGAGAAAATTATCGCTGTATAAGTGTACATAGGTTATATCAGTGTTAGAGTGTCTATTCTCTAATACAGACATTCAGTAAAAGATCAGGATAGTTAGCAAATAATTTGCTAGTTGAATAGTTTTATTGCTTACCATCGGCACTCAAATAAAAGTGATCTAAAACATTTGGCCAGAAAATATTAAGCATATTTGGTATTACTTGTTACCGAATAATTAAGGTTTAAAGCCTATGAGCAATAATTGATAATTGACAATTAATAGATCGAGGTTGAAAGCTTTCCCGAATAATTAATAATTGCTGTAGAAATAATTATTCATTATCCATTAATGAACGTAGGGTGGGATGGCGTTCCCGTTCCGGGACCGTAGGGAAAGGAGACCCGATCTTTCAGAGCCGCTCCGCTTTTTCCTCCGTTTTGCTCCGCAAACATGTTGCGTAGCAAAACGCTTTTGTCTAATCGACCAAGAGACAAGAAAAAATTTTCCTTTTAGTCAATCCAATCCGTTTCAAGGAGAGGTAATTATTAATTATTAATTATTAATTATTGAAATCTAGTATCTGCCTGAGTCTTATTGGAACTATGAAACTCAATCTACAATAAATTTAAGCTGTTTTTAAAAGTAAGTTTTTAATCTAATTTAAAATTGCTATCATTATTGAATTTGAAGTTAAATTAATGCGGAAAAATGTCGATTGATTTAACGAAATATATACGATAATAAAAAACCGGTTGGTTTAAGTTCTTCTTAGTAAGAATACAAGTAAATTTTTATTAGTATTAATCAATTAATTGGGCAGAGGAGACATAATTCAAGCAGCTTTATGAATATATCTCCCTTAAATATAAGGAACGTTAGGAATGTTTAAAAAAGGCGTATTGTATTAATTTGAGGAGGAGTTTAGTCAGTAGATATCTATATGTAACCCACAAAATCAAGAGAGAATTTATAATAAAGTCAAAAAAGTTAAAATATAAATCCGGAAAAATTGAGTGTATTCTAAAATGCTCGTATAATTTTTAGTGGTTCATAGAAACTTGGTCTTTGTGATTCCTAATATTTGGGGCGATAAACTAGGTTTTTCTATGTTCTTAATGACTTGATAAATATGTTATAAGATTCTATCAGTATCAGCTCTGGCAAGATAGTTGATTCAAAATGCCTTGAAATCAGGACAAGTAAAATCGTAGTTTTTCTAGATTCTTAATATAGTTAGCGACCGGGAAGGTTGTGTAAGAAATATACTGGAAAAAATAAACAGGAAACAGCTTATCTGCCAATAAAGGTAATATTTTTCGACTATTTATCTACTTGTGATTTTTAACAAATTATTCGGGATGGTTTTATATAGGAAATACTCCCACTCAGGTTCAAATTTACATTTCAAATACTATCTTTGTTTCAAAAATAATGTTATTTGTCAAGCCAAAAGCTAAAATCAGGGGCGATATAACTCTCATGGTTACATCATGTTCAGACTGGTTAGTTATAAATAAAATTTAAGAATTGACAGTACCGAAAAAATACACTGTCTGCAGATTTACTTTTCTCCTTTCTTCCCTGCTGTAAGGGTAATTTCGGTCCGAAAGCGGAGCAAACATGGAAAGTGGAGCATAACCTTTGTGCAGCATTCCGCACCGAAAGAAAAGGAAATTACCCATACTTACTTCTCACTAACTTATTTATAAGTGTTCAACCGTTAGCGCAGCTCCCCCGGAGGGGGCACATAATATTACATCTTAATCTATACCTTCTGCCTATAGTATAAAATTTTCTCACTCGCAGATATTGTAAATATTTAATTTTTTTTCTCTTTTTTTATACACTTACTTATATTTCCCTGCTACCTGCTCCCTTGCCCTTCTTCCCTGTTCCGTGAATGTAGCAATATTTTATCAAATTGGTATAATATAAATGAAAAAAGTATTTATTAATTAAACAAGATTAATCGCAAGGATGCACTTCTAAAATTGATATGATTTATCTAAAATCCAATTTTTCTAAGGAGTAAGTAACATATAAGATATATTAACTACTGAGTCACTTATTAGAGTAAAATATAAAATTAGTAAAAACTCAGAAAAATCAAATCAAAATGGAAAAAGGATTCATCCTCTGGTTTACAGGCTTAAGTGGGGCTGGTAAAACAACTATCAGTAAAATTGTGGCAGAAAAGCTAAAATTAAGAGGTTGTAAAGTAGAAATATTAGATGGAGATATAGTTAGAGAAAACCTTTCAAAAGGGTTGACTTTTAGCAAAGAAGACCGAGATATTAATGTCAAAAGAATAGGATTTGTAGCTCATCTACTCAGCCGTAACGGAGTCGTAGCTATTACAGCAGCAATCAGCCCCTACAAAGAAATACGAAATAGCATCAGGGAAATGGATGAAAACTTTGTAGAAGTTTATATAAAAGCACCTTTAGAGGTGTGCGAACAACGTGATGTTAAAGGCTTATATGCTAAAGCTAGGGCAGGAGAAATTAAACAGTTTACTGGTATCGACGATCCTTACGAAGCACCAGAAAACCCAGAAATTACTTGTAACACTGACCAAGAAACAGTAGAAGAAAGTGTCGCTAAAATAATTAGTAGCCTGGAAAAATTAGGTTATTTGACATAACAAAAAAAGTAGGAGAGAGGGATAAATGAACCAAGACGAACTAAGTAATCAGGGATATTTAATAAGCAAAAATTCATTTGTCTTGGCAATACAGGGTTTTGGGATAATAAATCTATTATGCAGTTATTGGGGAGTAGATTCTGCACAGGCTAAACCCCTCTCTCCTGAGTTTCAAACACCCTTACCAGTTAAAGAAACTGAAGCTTCTGAGCTACCACGACTACAAGAAATTTGGCCCAGCAACAAAGAATCACAACCATCTCTGCTAGCTCCACCACCAGAAGCAATATCTATTCCACAACCAGAAACGCCCTTGCCAGAGACAAAAGCATATACCTTGGGTGCAGGCGATCGCGTTCAAATAGATGTGTTTAATGTGCCAGAATATAGTGGGGAAAATGGCCAACATCAAGTACAAATTGATGGTACTCTTAATCTACCATTAATAGGCAATGTCTCGGTTGTGGGAATGACCTTAGATGAAGCAAAAGAAGTAATTCAAGGACAATACGGCGAATATCTGCAAATTCCGATGGTTAACCTCAATCTATTAGCAGCACGTCCATTAAAAATAGCGATCGCTGGAGAAGTCCAACGTCCAGGTTCGTATACTATTTCTCCTATTGTCAGTCAAAATGGTGATACTCAAGGTGGTACTCAACTGCCGACAGTTACTAAAGCACTGCGGGTAGCAGGTGGGATAACAAATTCAGCAGATATTCGGCAAGTCAAAATTCGTCGGCCCCAACTTAACGCGCCAGAGCGGGTTATTAATATTAATTTGTGGGAGTTATTACAGGGTGGTGACTTGCGTCAAGATATTCCTTTGCGGGATGGGGATACTTTATTTATTCCTAGTATTACTGAACTTAATCCAGTAGAATCAATCCAACTAGCAACAGCCAACTTTGCAGGCACAAATACTCAACCTTTAAATATTGCAGTGGTAGGTGAAGTGGCCAGGCCAGGTCCTTATATATTAGAAACAGATACAAACCCGAATCAAGTCACAGAGGTAGAAGAAAACCCAGACCTAACTGAAATAGATACAAATACTTCATCTCCTCAAAAGAGTAGATTGCATACAGTTACCAAAGCTATTAAAATGGCAGGTGGAATTACTTCGTCTGCAGATATTCGGCAAATTAAGGTGCGCCGAATAACTCGTGCTGGCACAGAGCAAATTATTAAAGTTGACCTTTGGCAACTCCTGGAAACTGGCGATTTAAGTCAAGATGTAGTTCTACAACCAGGAGATACAATATATGTGCCAACTGCTGAGGAGATTAACCTAGATGAATTAGCTGAAGTTACGGCATCAAGCTTTTCTCCGGGGAAACTAAAAGTTAATGTGATTGGGGAAGTGATGAACCCAGGGGCAGTTTCGATGGCTCCTAATAGTACGCTTAATCAAGCGTTACTGGGGGCGGGAGGTTTTAATCAGCCAAGAGCAGAAACTAAGGAGGTAGAACTGATTCGTCTTAATCCTAATGGTACTGTTACTCGCAGAAATGTACAAGTAGATTTTTCGGCAGAGGTGAATGAGGAAACTAACCCAACTTTGTTGAATAATGATGTAATTGTAGTAGGTCGTTCTGGTAGAGCGGTATTTAATGATAATGTCAGAGGGGTTTTAGCTCCTTTGAGTCCAATTAATAGAATTTTAGGGATATTTTTCGATATTTTTGATTAGGTGTGTCATCTTTTTAAGTCAAAAGTCAAAATTGAAGATTGTATGGACTGAAAACTTTAACTATTACTATTTCACTAAATGCCAATCGAATATAAAGCCTTAATCTAAAATAATTAAACCTCTAGGTTTTAGGTGTTTTATATTTCCGGGATAAATTGTAGGTTGAAAAAAGAGGAACTAAAAGATGGGATTTATTTGTTCGGCAAATATTCATCTATTTATTCCGCAATGCCTGGTTTGAAAAGTTGTCAGAAGTGTTTTTGTGCTTCATAGAGCTTCCCCTAACCCTCCGCGATATCAAAAGGTAGCTAGAGCGATAGTAAGGAAGATAATTAGTAGTTCAACTATAATCGCTATTTTTAGAGAGGTTTATTTTGGATGGAACTAGTTACGATAAATATCGGGAATTGAAAAAATATAATAGTCAAGTAAATCTAGGGTTAGAGCCGGAAAAATTTCGGATTAATTGTGTGCTTTTAACTGTAAATACCCTCGTTGGCTAAAGCGTCTGGGAAGGAGAAACTTGCATACAGTTAAAGCAGTTAAAGATATTTGGTTACAACCTAAGAACTGCTTGAGGAAATTTGGGTATAAATTAAAATCTTTTCTTGTTGATAACTTGCCGGGCAATTTTTTGACTTTCCCAAGCTTCATAAATCTGGTATTTTCTCCGAAAAAATGGTGGCAATAAATTTCTAAGCTATAGATACTTATTTTACAAATTATTTCGTACTGCTATAATAAATGTTAAATGATTTATGATATCTTTTTTCTGAACTGGTATTATAAGGTCATGTCTGGAGTGGGTAATTATGAGGTTTTCATTTCCTCCAGTAACGCTACGCTAAAACTCGTGTAAGACGCACTCAAGATATTCATCGAACGCAAACACTCCGCCACCAATAGGCGCAAGGTAACGCTAGGCCAAAAAGTCAAGAGTAAGATAAATCGATGATTGATGTATTGTAATTTATTTTATATTCAGTTTTACAACAAGTCTAATATATTTATTGATTAGAATTAAATGTAGAGATATGGAACCAGAAAAAACTTCTCAGTTATCTTTATATCATGGTCGTGGTAAACTCATAGACCGCAGAATAAATT
>JBARXI010000034.1:0-7131 GCA_049647275.1 Microcoleaceae cyanobacterium | reverse complement strand
TGGTAGTTCTCTGAGGTTTTTGAGCAAAGCTTGTTCTATATTCATTTGACTGAGAGTTAAGTTTAATGATGAAAATTCTATTATTATTGATTTTAGCTGAAATTTTATGGCTTGAATTAGATCGTGTTGTTGAATTTTTAACTTTTTTGCAGGTAATAGTTTCTTTGGCTAAGATGAAATGCGAATTTTTGGGGTAATATTATGTCCGGATAATTAGGTATAAAAAAACTTTCTGTTTCCTATCCTCCTTTATCTTTATTTTTCCTCCCTGTTCCCAGTTAAGTGTTCCCTGTTCCCTATTACCGTTTATTACAACTATTCAACCGGACATGATATAAGATAGTATTTTTGAGAATATTTATGGTTGGGTTGTTATGGGTAATGAGGATATGAGTGCTGGTCAGTTGTTGAAGCAGGCTAATCAGTTGAAGAGAGCGGGGAGGTTGGATGAGGCGATCGGCTACTAGACATTGGGTGGCTATTGCTGCTATTATTTTTGATTGGCAACAGTATAATAAAAAGTTAAGTAGTTTTTAATTAAAAAAAATGAGTCTCACTGTGGAATTTCCAGAAGAATTGTTGATTGCTTGTCGTGAGGAAAAAGATGTTTTTCAGCGACGAGTAATGATTTTGACTTTGGGTAAACTTTATGTGGAAGGGAAAATTTCATCGGGAATTGGTTCGGAGATTTTGGGATGCGATCGCTTAGAATTCTATCGTCTGATTAGCGAACAAGGTTTTGCTGTTATTGATTATACTGAAGCTGAGTTTGAGTCAGAGGCAAAGACGAGTCGGCAGTTGGGTGAGAAATTGGCTGGTCTATGAAAGTTGTTGTTAATGCTACTCCTTTAATTGCTTTGGCTATCTTGCAACGCTTAGAACTTTTGCCCCAGTTATTTGAGGAAGTTTTTGTTCCTCCTATTGTTTTTCAAGAAGTAGCTATTCAGGGTGCTAATAGACCAGGTAGAGCTAATATTGTTGGTCAGACACAGATGATTATCCAAGCTCCCCAAGCTAATTCAACTATCGAACCTCTACTTCTGGGATTAGATGCTGGAGAATTTCAGGTGATTTTGTTGGGTCGAGAACTTCAAGCTGATTGGGTTTTAATTGATGAGCGTTTGGGAAGGCGTGTTGCTCTGAGTTTAGGTTTACCAGTGAAGGGAACTTTGGGAATTTTGTTGGTTGCTGTTCGTGCAGGTTTAATTTCTAAGATGGAGGCAAAAGAATCAGTACAAGAATTGCTGAAAAATGGGCTTCGTCTTAGTTCACAATTAATTGGGATGTTTGAATCAGAGTTGGATAAATTTTAGGAGTGGCGTTCATTAATTGATAATGGATAATGAATAATGGATAATTGATAATGAAAACTATCTCAAATTATTAATTATCCATTGGTAAAAATAATTTAATTTCACATTATTCAAAAAAGATGTTAGAAACGTTTTGGGGTACAGTTAAACAAGGCAAAATCGAATTGTTGGAACCATCAGAGTTGGTGGAAGGAACCAAGGTGCTGGTAACTCTGATTCCTGATGATGAAAATGACGGGGAGGAAAATAAATCCCTCAAAAATACTCCACCTCAGCGAGATTCGATCGATGAATTAAAGGCTAATCCTATTAGGGTTAGAAATTGGCTGAAGTTAAACAGAGAAGAACTGCACGATCGCTCTTGATGAATAATACAAATAAACTGGTTTTTATTGATTCTAATATCTGGCTTTATTGTTTTCTAAGCGGGCAAGTTCAAGACCCATAAGAAGATGCTATAAAGCGAATGATTGCTAATAGTATTACTGATGCGGAAGGGATTGTTATTAGCAGCCAGGTGATTAATCAAGTTTGTTCGATTCTGAAGCGAAAGATGGGTTTTAATGAGGAACAAATATTTAACTTAATAGAGTCTTTTGAAAGACGTTATCAAATAGTACCAGTTGATTTGTTAGTTGTTAAAAATGCTTCTAAGTTGCGACAGCAATACAGCTTTTCTTTTTGGGATGGTTTAATAATAGCGAGTGCCTTAGAAGCTGGGGCTAGTATTCTTTATTCGGAAGATATGCAAGATGGACTACTGGTAGCGGGTACTCTGGAAATTATAAATCCATTTAAGGAAAACTAGGTAGTTTTTGGCGCAGTTTGGAATCCTTGGCATTAGGGAAATGTTGCTGATATTATCTTGGTTAATTATTGTTGATTGAGAGTATTTTTTTTCAGGATAAGATAATATTTTTGAGTAGATTTATTGTTGGGTTGTTATGTAGCTAGTAAATTAATAGAAGCTCGTAGGGAAAGACAACTTCTTAATCTGGAAGGTTTACAAACTCTTGCTGAAAAGTTTGATTATCCATTGGTTATTAGTGAATAATTGAGTGGTATTATGGGAAGATTGGCAGGATTTCGCTTACACTCAGATGCTCCTGGATACTTAAGCGTTTTGGCATAGTAGCGATCGCTCCGGGCAATTATTTTTCTCCTATTGTATTATACACGCTCCGATGCTACCGGACATGATATAATTTCCATTTATTCTACGTCCTAACTACTCCCTTTTTCCCCTCCTGGGAGGGATTAGGGGTGGGTCCCTACCCCAGCAAAAAGACTTTATTCAGCAAACCCTAATTATTTTTAAACTTCCCAATCTTGAAATTTCAACTCGGACACTCGCTCAAATTCTCTAGTATTATGAGTTACTAATGTTAAGTTATTGACTATGGCAATGGCAGCAATTAACAAATCGTAAGGACCTATTGGAGTTCCTAATGCTGCTAAATTAGTTCTAATTTCTGCTGCTTTTGTTGCTGCAGTGTCATCCAAAGGAAAGGAAACAAACAAGTTTAAAAATTCCTGTTGTCGCGCTAAGTTTCGCGGTGGGTTGCCACTCCGCATTGCTCCATAAAATAACTCAAGTTTTACTACAGAACAAACCGCTATATCTCCTGGAGCGATCGCTTCTAATCTTTCTTTGAGAATTAGAGAACGTTGGTTTAGATAGATGACAATAACATTTGTATCTAATAGATAAAGCATTGGGATTTATTAAAGGTCAAAAATTCCTTCTAATTGATCGTCTAATTCTGCTGAAATTCCGTCTTCATCTATTATTATGGGAGCGTCGGTACAACTCCCCCAAGTTCGGCGAAAAAAGTCTGGAGGCCATCCTTGATGTCTGGATATTTTTTCTTCTGTAGTAGGCTGGAATATTACCACAACTTCTAATTGGGTTTTCTTTACTTTTGTTGGCATCTGCACTTTTAAAATGCCGTCTTCGCCTATATAGACTTTTTTTAAGTGAATATTTTGCATTTGGATTGAAAATTGTCTGGTTTATTGTTGTATTTTACACTAATTTCATAAAAATACAGAGTCAACAGCTAATTGAGAGTTGTCAGAGGCTGGACTGCTAGGCATGAGAATAATATTCGTATCTAACAAATAGCTAGTTATTGTTAATATATTGTTTCCCTTTTTAAGGCATAATTTGGCAATCCTGGGCTATTTTTTGGCTGATTTTCTGCCCAATTTTTCCAAGTCTCTGCTCGTTGTTGGGGCATCTTTGGCTCTGGTTTGACTAGAGTTTTTTGTTTAATAAATTCGCTAAAATCTAGAATTTGTTGTTATTTTTCGGGTGGTAGTTCTCTGAAGTTTTTGAGCAAAGCTTGTTCTATATTCATTTGACTGAGAGTTAAGTTTAATGATGAAAATTCTATTATTATTGATTTTAGATTGAATTTTATGGCTTGAATTATATCATGTTGTTTAATTTTTAACTTTTTTGCAGGTAATAGTTTCTTTGGCTGAGATGAAACGGGAATTTTTGGGGTAAAATGATATTTTTGAGTAGATTTATGGTTGGGTTGTTATGGGTAATGAGAGTATGAGTGCTGGTCAGTTATTGAAGCAGGCCAATCAGTTGAAGAGAGCGGGGAAGTTGGATGAGGCGTTGGCGAAGCCTAGCGGTAGCTACATCGCTCTTTATCAAAAGGCGATCGAAATTAATCCTAATTTTGCTTGGGCTTACAATAATTTGGGGGATGCTTTGATTAAGCTAGGAAATATAGATAATGCTGTTGCTGTTTATTCCCAAAGTTTAAAAAACAATTCCAACTCAGCTTGGCTTTATTACTGCTTGGGAGAAGCTTTAGCTAAACAGGGAGATTTAGAAGCAGCAATTAAATATTTACAAAAAGCCATTGATACTAAGCCCAATTTTTACAAGTTTTATCATAGCTTAGGTCAAGTATTAACTGTTAGAGGAATTATCTCTTGTGGTGTTATAATTTTTAGTCCTGGTGATAACCAGATTTGGTATAATAAATATAAAAATCAAGAAAAATTTGGACTTTCTCCAATCTAAAATTATGGAAAAACTGTTGCAACTACAGATTGAAAAGTTACCTGAAGGAGTTTATTTGGCAACTAGCGATGCTTTGCCTGGTTTAGTTGCTCAGGGAGAAACTCTGAGTGAAACTTTGGAAATAGCTCGTGATGTAGCTAGTAAATTAATAGAAGCTCGTAGGGAAAGGCAACTTCTTAATCTAGAAGGTTTACAAACTCTAGCTGAAAAGTTTGATTATCCATTAGTTATTAGTGAATAATTGAGTAGTTTTATGGGAAGACTGGCAGGATTTCGCTATCGAAAAATTGTGAAGAAATTGAAGACTTTTGGGTTTGTTTTTGACCGCCAAGCTGCTGGTAGCCACGAGATTTGGTACAATCCAGATAGGAATTTGTATACTACTATTCCTAATCATTCTAAAGATATGCCAGAAGGAACTTTGCGTGCGATTTTAAAACAAGCCGAAATTCTTCCAGAAGATTTTTTGAATGCTTGAGTTTAGTCTATTTGTGTTTGACACTAAAGAAATTTGGCTTTTGCTTAGGGAATATTTCTCTAGAATAGGTGTTTGAATAATTTTTGAGTAGATTTATGGTTGGGTTGTTATGAGTAATGAGGGTATGACTGCTGGCCAATTCTTGAAGCAGGCTAATCAGTTGAAGAGAGCGGGGAGGTTGGATGAGGCGATCGCTCTTTATCATCAGGCTATTGAAATAAATCCTAATTTTGCTTGGTTACATTCTAATCTAGGTGATGCTTTAGCTCAACAAAGTTACTTTGATGAAGCCTTAGCTTGCTTCAACCAAGCTCTCGAAATTAGTTCTGGTACAGCTTTTTTCTATTACCAGTTATCCGAAGTTTTAGGCAAACAAAACAAATTCAATCAAGCTTTAATTTATTTCGATCTACTTATAAAAACTAATGCCAATCTAGAGAAATTAAATTTATATACAAAAGGATTAAATAGCAATTATTTTTCCCAGAAAAAAATCAAAAAATTAGAACTTTGGAATGCTTTAAAGTTTGCTATTATTTTAGAGCAAAAAGGTAAAATTGAAGAGGCAGCAAATCTTTATAAAAAGATTATTGAAGATAGTCCTTATCAATATTTTGAAATTTATAACAAACGGGGAAAGCTACTTCTAAAAATGGGAGAGCGGAAATGGGCAGCTAGTAATTTTGAAAAAGCTGTGTTTCTTAATCCTAATTCAGCCGAGTATTATCTAAATTTAGCAGAAGCAGTAGACCGTTGGAGTCTATCTGTAAAATATTATCGAACAGCAGTTAAATTGAATCCAGTCGCTTTGAAAAAATACTACGATTCTGTTAAGCCTAATAATTCTGAAGATATTAAAGTTAAAAATCCAGTATTTGTGGTTGGTTGTGGGCATAGTGGAACTTCAATAATGTTAGCTTTGTTGGGTAGTCATCCTTCTTTTTATCCAATACCTTATGAAAGTGCAATATTTCTGCACAGTCTCAGGAAAATTGAAGAAACAATGCAAAATTGGGATGAAGAATGTTTGGCAACAGGAAAAAGTCGTTGGATTGAAAAAACTCCTCCCCATATTTTTCAAATTGGAAAATTTCTTAAAATTCGCCCTCAAAGTCGGTTTATTATTATGTTGAGAGACGGGAGAGATGTTGTATGTTCTTTAAAGGATAGACAAGATTCAGGTTATGATAAATTTTTGGAACGCTTAGATCGATGGATTTATGATAATTTGTCTGGATTACTTTATTGGGATGATCCTAGAGTTAAAGTTGTTAAGTATGAGGATTTAGTAACTAACTCTGAAGCTACTTTGAGAAAGATTTTACATTTTTTAGACGAAAAGTATGATGATAAGATTTTAGAATTTCATCAGACTGAAAGGCGTTGGTACAGCTCAGAGATTATTAAACCTGAGAAAATTAATAGCATTACAGAACACAAACAATATCGTAATTGGCAAATTAATCAGCCATTGTTTGATGGTCGTGGTCGATGGAAAGAAGAAATGACAGAGGGAGAAAAAGTCATTTTTAAGAAAAAAGCCCAAAAGTATTTATTAGAATTTGGTTATGTTGAAGATGATAATTGGTGAGTTTACTTTTAATTTTATCTAACTCTTAATATTAGAAACATATATTTATTTATGGATGCTATTAATCTGAAAATTCAAGCAGTACGTTTCCCAAATAATCCAATTTTATACCCCGAAATGCCTGGTTTAAAAGGTGAAATTGGTTCTAATATTAATGGTCCATCGCTGATTCGCGTTCCAGATTGGATTTAAAATCCTTTGGGTCGTTATTATCTATATTTTGCTCATCATCAGGGTAAGTACATTCGTTTAGCATATTCCAATAATATTCAAGATTCATGGACGGTTTACCAGTCAGGAACGCTACAGTTAAATCAAACTATATGTCAAAATCATATTGCTTCTCCAGACATTCATGTAGATGATAAAACCCGTGAAATTAGGATGTACTTTCATGGCATTCATCCCTCCTATGGTCAGGTAACTTTTTTAGCAACATCCAAAGATGGCTTGAACTTTACTGCATCCTCGTCGGTTTTAGGACCATTTTATTTCAGGGTGTTTAAGTATGGTGGGTGGTATTATGCGATCGCTAAGAACAAAAATATTGGTGGTGTTTTACTGCGGTCAAAGGATGGAATAACTGCTTTTGAAAGAGGACCAGAGTTTATTCCTAACCTTCGACACACTGCTGTATTCTTGGAGAAGGACACTTTGATGGTTTTTTATTCTCGTATTGGGGATGCACCTGAGTCTATACTAATGA
>JBARXI010000033.1:0-8895 GCA_049647275.1 Microcoleaceae cyanobacterium | reverse complement strand
AAATAGGTTCAATGTGGATTAATCAAACTATTAGAAATACTTGTGCTCAAACTTCGGTAAAAAAGTTTAAACGCTTACCAATAGAAGTAAATAACCAAGGGTATAGTGTTAGTCGTCAGGGTGATTTATTTACAGTTTCTCTAAGTCTATATCGAGGCAAGAAAAATCGAATACCTCTTTTGGTTCATTCAGCTTCACACCAATAAACTTTAGAAAAAATTATTAATGGAGATGCAGCCAGTGGCTCTCTCAAAATCTCCAAATCTCGAAAAGGTATTTGGTATGGGCTAATCTCGGTATCTATGGATGTTCCGGAACCTGGATTAGTTAATGGTTTGATTGGAGTAGATAGAGGTCAAAATAATATAGCAGTAGCAGCATTACCTAATAGTTTTGGCAAGTTTTGGAGCGGTAAACAAGTAAAAAGCTTAAGAGGTAAATATCAAAAATTACGCTCCTTACTTCAAGAGTCGAAAAAGCTCAGGAAAGTCAAAGAAATAGAAAGACATGAGCAGAGAATTATGACTCAGATAAATCATGTGATTTCCAAACAATTAGTACAATTTGCCCAAGACTACAACATGGGATTGCGGTTTGAGGATTTGTCAGGCATTAGACAAACTTCACTTCAACGTAGAAAAACCAAGTCTGATGCAAGTAAAAACAGAGACCATTGGGCATTTTATCAGTTAGAGTTATTTACTAGGTACAAAGCGATTAAAGCAGGTGTACCAGTAGAGTCTGTACCAGCACCATACACCAGTAAATCAGATCATCGTAATGGTGTAATAGGTAAGAGGGTTAAACATACTTTTATCGGGTATGACGGTTATCAGTGCAATGCTGATTGGAATGCTTCTCAAAATATTGGTCAATGGCTAGGTTTTTCATGTCCAATGAATCTTCAGAAAGCTGTATCTGTAATGGATATGGATGATTCAGAGGTAGGGGTCAATGACAGTCCCTCAACTGATGAGAAGTAAAAACAGGTGGATTTATCCCCTGTTTTTACAACCGTCAGAATCTACGCGGTTTTAACCCGTGGAGTGTCAATGACTTTATCCCCAGCACTCTTGACGATAGATACCAAAATCTCTACTATTGTTGTATACGCAATAGTACAAAAAATATTTGTAGGCACTACTGAAGTTGCTTCTCTGTTAAATATTTATGCCCAACGAGTCCCAGTTTTAAATCTCCTGACTGCGGAAACTCAATGCCTAGAGATTGGAATGGCGCTTTGGGGATTTTCTTCAAGGCATTGCGAGATACTGCCTGGGTTGATAGTTCTGCTGTCACGCTGCTATGTTTTGAATATACGGGTTTTTCGGGTAATTTCCGAGCTTGATGTATCTGCAAGTCTGCTAAAAATTGTTTATCGGTATTCAACCAGACATGATATAAGTGGTCTAGATAGTCTAAAATACACTTATCTAAAAAACTTCGGTAGTTTGGAAACGCGTCCGCTTTAGTTATGGTCCGAAAAATGTCTGCGCGACTTCAGTCGCAGTCCCTTTTCAGGGAGAGAGATTACTCCCCCACACACCCATTTCTGGGGTAAAGTTGGCCTCGCCAATAGGGGCTGTGGAATTAGGGATTTATATCGATCGGTACTTTCCAAGTGGCATTAGCTTAATCTACTGCCGCGGTTCAGCTAAAATAGTTCATTCTTGTAGGGTGCGCCATTACTGCTAAAATATAAGCTGTCAAAAGTATTTAACAATCCGTCATAAGGCACCATTTTAGATGTGTCGGTCCACTACGCTCGCTTGTTTAACCGTTCGGTTCTAGAGCTAGGGAGCAGGCAGAGTATCCCAAGGAATGTCATTGCCTTAGCCATAGCAAACGACAGCCAGGCAATCAGCTCTTAAATACTTGCCGATAATTTACACCCCAAAAGTTTTATCCAGCTCAGGTATTGGGGTTGTTTTCCCCCGGTCATACCAATAAGAGTTGTAAGCCCATATTTAGCTATGGGCTTCCTGACAGTACTAATGGCACTAAGCCTAGTAAGTCAGCCAATCTAACTTTCCTGGGCAAGGCTTAAAGTTCTTGGACTTTTTCTATAATGATCTTAGCTATATCTTAATGGTATTTTTTAGCACAAATATTTTTTTTGTCAACTTATTAGATTGCCGTATCAATGAAGCTAGTATTAGCAGCGTAGGAATAGCACTGTGGCTCATACATTTATATTAGAATCAGGCCAATGGACGATTGAAGGAAATTGGCTAGAGCGCAATGGAATGTTAATTACGGTTAAGGGTAAAACCATAGTGACATGGAATCGTACAGACTGGTTTTCTATGGTCACAAAACTTGTGTTTCCCAGTCAAGACCGTGAAGATATTCTACTTCAATACCGAGGACGTCTCGACAGTGACGAACGGCGTTTTACCTTTCTACTCCAACATAGCGAGCTCGGAAAAGTAGAGGGAGAAGGATGGATCGGTCTTGATTCAATTATTCAGCGCTATTGGGTATTGGGAGATGATCCCCAACGTCGTAGTGGTTTTGAAACTTTACATCGTTTGGACGGACACCGATATTATCAAACTAGCGGTGTTTTATCTGGTCCTTCTTTACATAGCGCCATGGAAGCAACTATAGAACGTCAGCCAGAATAATTTTAATCTTACTTTTACTTATTCTTTTACTTATTAATGTTACTTAAACTTATCAACTTCTATGTGAGATTTTCCAGTCCTACCTGAATATATATATTTTTCTCCAGTTACAAACTAATTCAGATATCCTCTATAAAGTTTTTTAATATTAAACAATATCCATAACGATCGGATAAGATTTTTTAATTACTCACTGACGGTATTGTCAGCCTCAAAAAATTAGTTGACGCCCCATCATCCCCAACCCTTTTTCATTAGTTTGAAACCGAGTAAGAGAAGGAGGTCGTCCCCTAGGACAACTTCAACTTTAATCAAGATCGGGACCTGACTCTAAGCCCCACTTATGTTTGAGGAAGTGCTGATAAAGACTTTCCCTTACCAACATCTGTTCATATAATTGAACTAAGCACTCTTGAGCTTGTTGTAAATTCATCTGACTTACCTGAGTCTCAAAAGAGCGAATACTAAATTGCTTTTCCAGTGGAAGTTCCATTGGTTGGTCCATAGTTTAACTCCATGTAATAATAATCGGCTACTAAGTCTACTCTCAAGCAGATTCAGTAAATTTAGATACAATAAATTAACCTGGATAAATCCAGATATCTATTGTTCTACTCAGCGATCGCCATATATTTTCAGGAGATCTGAGAATATATATGACTATTGGATTATGTTACAAAATATAACAAATATTTGACAAAACTGCCATAATTTAACTTGCACCAGCACTATATGAAAATGGCAAATGTTTGAATTTTTCTCCGGTTTTAGATAAATCAGGACTTACACAGCAACTTTACTTGCAGTGGACTGACACGGCTAATTTGGTGCGTTAGTTCATTATTGTAGGGTGCGCCATTACGGCTAAAATATAAGGTTTGACAGGGATTTAACAATCCGTCGTAACGCACCATTTTTGCGTTTTGCTCTCGCGGTAGCGAATGGGTTAGCACAGGATGGCAATCTCTGACCCGTTTTTATTGCCTTATTTTGTGTCAGTCCAGTAGGGTCCGCTGCAAGGCACATTACACCATATTTAGGGTATAATAAAAAACTTTGCATAATTTCTGTAAATCTTAGATAAAAGTCAAGAGTAAAGATGCTTATTTTGAACAAATTTGCGATTGGTAAGCAACTTTTCCAAAGTCTTAATCATAGCGAATGTCTTGATATTGGCAATGTAAATTCACAAAGACAGTATCAAATGTTAAAATAATTTAAAATAAGTAGTATGCTGAAGCAGTAACCATTACTACTACATTTGTCAAAAATGTTTTATAAAAAATCCAAATATAGCCTATTGGCAATAGCAACAATACTGACGTTACTCAGCACTACTCAAGCCCATGGTTATACTCTTAAAGCAACCCCAAAACAATCCCAATCAAGCAACACCACAATCATCGGCCTCAACCAAGAAGCCAAAACAGAATTCGATATTGGGGTGAAACTCTACCAAGAAGGAGACTTAAAATCAGCAGAAGTAGCATTTCGCAAAGCCATAGAATTGGACTCAGAATTTGCAGAAGCTTATGCTAACCTTGGTAGCGTTCTCGCCAATCAAGATAATTTATCAGAAGCAATATCCCAATTTGAAAATGCTGTTCGCCTCAGACCAGACCTACCACTACTTCATTATCAACTAGGAGTAGCATTGTACTTGGAAAATAAACGACCCGAAGCAATAGTATCTCTAAGCAAAGCCAGAGACTTATTAAAGGAACAAGGTAAAAAAGAAGACGCAGAAAAAATACAGAAAGCACTAGAAAGGATTAAAACCGAATCATAATTAGTGTTGCTAAAATTGAGGAATAGCAAAAAATAAATTATTCAAAAATAAATAATCCAATTTTTGAACTCTCTCTACTCCCTGTTCCCTGCTCCCGTAAGTTCAGTGCAATGGGGTATTTTTTTACTTGGAAGTCTCTTGATATTTCCGCTTTTTTCCAAGATGAAGTAGTTTTGAAAAACTTGACATCATCTTGTAATATCTATCGCGATCGCAAACCCGATCTGTTCAAAACAAGTAAACTCACCCACAAGCTCGAATCAACTTTTCTACTGCTATGCAGACCAATGGTGGTATTTTATCCATCCCCCAGAAATTTTTCCCGATCGTAATCTCACAGAGGGATCGTTAAAACTGATTAAAAGAAGAGGCTTTAAACAGAATGGATTAATTATCAATTATCAATTATCCATTGTTCAGCAATTAACAATTAAGAATTTTCATGTCGGCGACAGCCGTTTGCATCCCATGACCTAGGAAAACAATTAATAATTACCCCTTCTTAAAAGAAGGAGATTGACACTTAAGGAAATTTTTTGATTTTATCCCCTTAAAAGGGGAGGCTTTAAACCTGAATTGTTTAATTATTAATTATTAATTATTAACTATTAACTATTAATTATTAATTATTCGGTAACATTGCCTTTGATATTATTTTCTGCCAGTCTAACAAAATTTGATAATCTTGCCTTTTTACCTTAACTTATATTCCTAAAGTAACAGCATCATTTATGATATAAATGGAAACTTTAGTTGTAGGGTGAGCAATATCTATAAGTTTCTTTGTATAAAGGTTTTAGCTTCCTACACGCATTGCCCACATTCTGCGTTTATTTATGCCAACCTACTTAACACCATCATTTCTGATACAAATAGAAACTTTAGTAGTTTTAGTGAAATTTTGACCTAATATTGTATTGGCTTCAAACTAAGGACAGATTTTACAAATACAAATTTAGTATATGATATGGTCTTAAACTAAAAATTACTATCTTCAATTCCGAAAATGTTTAAACCACTCAAAGCTAAATTTCTCCTTGGTCGTTATGCTTATTTGTCAGGTTTTTTTCTGGGTATTCTGCTGAATACAGTTACTCCTAGCCTAGCTCAGGACACAGAAATATTAATACCTACTCCTGAAAAATTCACAAATACCTCTAATATTAACGAACCTTTTTTTGCCGATGTTATTGTTAGAGGGCGACCTATTTTTCAAGTAGGAAGTTTAGCAAAACTGAGTGCCAGACAACGAGTAGAAATAATTAACCGACGCATCTCCAGTCTTCTGAGTAAAACTGAAGATTTAGAAGCTGTAACTATTCAATATAACTCGGAAAAAAAATACGCTACTCTACAACTGAATAATCGCATTATTATGACTGTGACTCAACAGGATGTGGATGATTTTGGTGTAGAAAATATCGAGCAGTTAGCCCAACAATGGGCAAAGTCATTAAATACAGCTTTCGAGAAACCACCACTAGCTATTGATGTAGTGCAACGCTTGAATGGAACAGTCAGACAGTTAATAAGTAATACTATCAATAATTTACCTTCTTTTATTGGGGCTTTAATTGCACTGGCAATAACTTGGTTGGTGGCGCTGTCAGTTAGGCGGATTTTCTTCACTTGGGCCGAAAAAACTGAAGGCGATCGTAATACGGAAATTTTGATTGGACGTTTGGGTTATGGTGGAGTTTGGGTTGTGGGTATTATTATTTCTCTGGGTGTTTTAGGATTGAATTTTGGAGCTTTACTGGGAACTTTGGGTTTAACTAGTGTTGCTATTGGTTTCAGTTTAAAAGATGTTTTAAGTAACTATATTGCTGGAGTTATTTTGCTTGCGGCTCGTCCTTTTCATATTGGCGACCAAGTTGTAATTGAAGATTTTGAAGGTACTGTTACTCAAATTCAACTACGAGCAACTACTCTAAAAACTTATGATGGGCGAGTGGTTTATATTCCTAATCAAGAGGTATTTTCTTCGAGCATTATTAATAATACGGCTTCACCTCGGCGACGTACTTCTGTTATTGTTGGTATTGATTATGCTGCGAATATTTTCATGGCAAAACAGACAATTTTAGCAGCTTTAGATAAACTTGATATTGTCGAGTCTACTCCCCCACCAAAAGTTATTGTTCGGGAACTTGCTGCGAGTACTGTAAATTTGGAAGTTCGATTTTGGGTTGATTCGCGCCGAGCAGAGTTTTTAGAAATGACTTCTCAAGGTGCTCAGGTGATTAAGGAAGCTTTAGACAAAGCTGATATTGAAATGCCAACAGAAATTTATACTTTAACTTTTAGGAATTTTCCTAACTCAATTAATGTCAGTTCGATGGAGTAGATAAAGTTGAAAACAAGACTGAGATTAAGTTTGATTTATCAATTAATTTTAGCAGGTTTTTAAATCGGAAATTGCTATACTATCGGCGTAATTATCGAACAGGAATTAATATGATGTTTTATGTTCGGATCAGAGCGTAAGAATTATTTCTGACTTTGCCTCCTGAGTTCAAACCTGAAAGTTTTTAAATCGGAAATGGCTATACTATCGGTGGAATTATCGAACAGGAATTAATATGATGTTTTATGTTCGGATCAGAGCGTAAGAATTATTTCTGACTTTGCCTCCTGATTTCAAACCGTGCTGTCTCCTACCTATTCCACCTTTTAAAGCGTGATTTTATCCTTTCTTCCTCCTCTTGACTCTTGACTCAGTGACTCGGTTACTCCTCAGTAATTATTAACTGTTCAACCGTTAGCGCAGCTCCCCCTGAGGGGGCACATGATATAATATAATTGCTGACCGAAAAAGGTATTCGACTTCACCTAACTCAAGGGGGTAAAATTACAAATTTTGATAATGAAGTGTTCGAGGTTACTGCCAATACATAACCCAAAACATGGGAAGAGAAATTACCCACTCAATTTATGGATAATTTGCTACAAAAAAAAACAAAATAAACTGAATTTTTCAGTTTAAATTGAGTAAAATCTAGAATAAAATCAAGCGATGTCTAAGCATTCAACTCTCCAGGAAAATCAATCTTACACCTTTAGTTATTACTTCGATTTGCCCTACGATACAGAAGATATTTTAGCGCAGCCAAGGGGAGGCTTGAGACCTTATTTTTTTGTCAGTTAAGAATTGAATATCCTTTGAATGTAAATGAGCGGTTGAAGGGCAATCTTGATTACTTCCTACGAGCAAACTCTAAATATCATTTATTAGTGTGAATATCCATTTTTATCAAACCCCGTTCTTAAGGAGGAGATTTTATTCAGAGAGATATTTGAGCAAAAAAAATTCAATTCCCGTTATTATTCTAAAGATTCTTTTTTCACCCTTGGTTTTACCCAACAAGCAACCTGATGTTTTTCTCCCACTAATTCCAAAGGTGGGTCTTGATTACAACATTTATCTATTACAAATTGACAACGAGGAGCAAACGGACAACCTTGAGGATAATTAATTAAATCTGGTGGTAAACCTTCAATAGTTTCCAACTTTTTATTGCTAATTTTATCTAAACGAGGAATGCTGTTTAATAATCCAATAGTATAAGGATGACGAGGATTTTGATAAAGTGATTTTAGCGGAGCATTTTCTACTATTTGACCAGCATACATAACTAATATTCTGTCTGCTATTCCTGCTAATAAAGCTAAATCGTGAGTAATCCAAATAACTGCCATACCAATATCTTTTTTTAGCTGTTTAATTAACTCAACAATTTGGGCTTGAATTGTCACATCTAAAGCAGTTGTTGGCTCATCAGCTATTAATAATTTAGGATTACAAGCCAATCCCATAGCAATCATTACCCGTTGTCGCATTCCCCCAGAAAATTGATGCGGATAATGATTAATTCTTTCCGTTGCAGCAGAAATACCAACCATTTGAAAAAGAGCGATCGCTCGTTCTTTTGCCTGTTGATTATTCATTCCTAAATGTAATTCTAATGCTTCTGTAATTTGTCTCCCCACTCGCAAAACCGGATTTAAAGAAGTCATCGGGTCTTGAAAAATCATTGCCATTTGATTACCTCTTAACTTTCGCATTTCTGCATTATTTAATTTAAGTAAGTCGCGCCCTTCAAATATTACTTCGCCACCAGTTATTTTGCCGGGAGGAGTAGAAATTAAACCCATGATTGAAAGTACGCTAATACTTTTGCCTGAACCCGACTCACCAACAATTCCAATAGTTTCTTCTGTATTTACCTCAAAAGAAATTTTATTAACAGCAGCAACTATCCCATTTTTGGTAAAAAAGCGGGTTGATAAATTTTTAACTTCAAGTAATTTTGTCATCTGATTTTTTAACCGATTTCTCGTATTTGACAAAGCTCTACCAATAAAATTACAGGAATTGGTGAAGACCAAATCTGCGGGGTAGATAACTTATAGTCTATTACTATCATTCTCTTTTCCTAAAAAAGTGAGTTGATAAATTTTTAACTTCAAGTAATTTTG
>JBARXI010000032.1:0-1935 GCA_049647275.1 Microcoleaceae cyanobacterium | reverse complement strand
ATCTAAATTGAGCGATAAATATATCATTTTATTGCTTTTTTTCTTCCCTCTTCCTTACCTACACTATTTGTAATATTCTTTTTTCAAAATGGTATAACCGGACATGATATTAACCATTAATACGACTCCCCATTTTACCCCCTACAATCCCCGCGAATAACAATCGTAGATAAGGTAATCCCCAATAAAACGGCCATAATAACCCAGCAGGACGGTGGGCAAATACTTTCCATTCTTGGACTGGTAAACCTTTTGGCTGTTTAATTTTTTCCAAACGTTGGGAAAAGGTAAGATTCTGATTATCCCAAATATCTCCTTCTGGAGGATTGGTCGTACAAGTGCCGACATAATCAGGGGCTAACCAAACCGAACTACCCTCTTTTGTTACTCGTAAACCATAGTCAATATCTCCGGTACTGTGAACGAAGTTAGGGTCGAGATTTCCAACCACTTTGGCAACAAGTCTAGGAATAAGTACGCAGTTACCGTTCATGGTGTGACAGCGTTGGGGTTGTTCTGTTGGTTGGACTAACTTAAATTTTAGAGGATGCCACCAAGCACTTCGCACCATGCCGCCGTAAGTAAGGTTACCTGTTTCAGGGTCACAGGTTGAGCCAATTATTACGGGGTTTACTTCTGCTGTTTGGGAAATTTGGTTGAAGGTAGAGAGTAATTTCTCTATTGCTTCTGGGTAAAGTGTGGCATCATCGTTGAGCCACAGGTAATAGTCGTGGTCGTTTTGGAGTGCTTTAGCAAATGCAAGTCTTGTGCCACCGTTCCAAAATAGTCCGCCATCTCCAGGAATGATTTTGACTTGCGGATATGTTTGGGTAATTGCCTCGGAAGTACCGTCAGTACTTCCATCATCGACAAGATAAACCTGGAGTTGGATATCTACTGGGATTTTTTGATCGAAAATTGCTTTTAGACTAGCCAAAGTTTTTTGTTTACGGTTATAGCAGGTCATTAGCACTGCGATTGTTTTTAGTTCCATTGGTTTGTGATTAATAGTAATTTTTATTGGTAGCGGATAGCTTGTTTATATCTTACCAATAACAGGCAATTTCACCAGGATTGTGCATTAATTTTGCACGGTTTTGCATAGCTTTTTTTCCTGGCTTATCTTCCGTCAATGGATAAGTCCAATAATCATTTAAATTTTCGATAAACCAGGGTTTTTTTTCCCATCTAGACCCTCTAATTCCAAATAATATTTGAGTTGCTCCACCGAGATGAATTACAGATTTCCCCATTTTTTTGATATGAGCTCCTAATAGTAAGCTATACCCACCACATCCAAGTAAAACTATATCAAAATTATGCTGCTCTATTTCTGCAGTTACTTTGGCGAAAATATTTTCCCACGAACCATATTTTTGTTGTATTTCTGGGTCAAATCCATAAGGGAATTTTACTACTGTAAATTTTGTCGATTCTGGAATTAAAGTTTGACTATTCTTTTTTTGATATTTTATCCAAATCTTGGATAATTTTGGAATTTGTTGTGCAAGTGTTTTGGCAAAAGCAGTTACTACTAAAATTTTCTTATTTGCTAAAGCGTGAGTCCAGGGTTTTTCGGAAATCAAATAAGGTTCTAGTCCGAGAAAATTGCCGATTTTTGTTTCAGGAGCAAATTTGGAAACTAATTTCATTTCTCCTTCGTTATGCCAGATTCCTAAACAGTCTATTTTGCCTAAAGTATTAATATAGGAAGTTGCAAATTTGTGGTAACTTTCTGTTGTCCGAGGAAATATTCCCGCTCCTATTTCTAAGTATTGAGTGCTATTCCATGATGGCTTAATTCCCAAGCGAGTCCAAGGTCTCCACCCTAAATGCCAGAGACATACTAATAATTCAGTTGAGCCAATTTTTCCTGCTAGAAAAGGAGCGGATTTTTGAATAGAGGTATAAATTTGATTGTTAAGTTCTTGAGTG
>JBARXI010000031.1:0-2543 GCA_049647275.1 Microcoleaceae cyanobacterium | reverse complement strand
AGGAATATTTAGCAGATGGTAAACAAAATGGAGAATTGTATATTAACAATGGCTGTGATTTACAACAGTTGGCTGAGGAAACTTACGACTTTGTTTATTCCACAATTGTTTTTCAGCACATCCGTTCAATTTCTATTGTAAAAAGTTATTTTCGCGAAATATTTCGGGTTTTGAAAATGGGAGGATATTTCCGAATTCAGGTGCATGACCATAGCGCTCCAGGTTTAGGAAAATTTTACGAGGAAGGGTCTACTGATAAGCAATATTATTTCTCTGGTAATGCTTATACTGAAAAACAATTAAAAGATTTGCTCGTCGAAGCTGGTTTTAATTTAGTTTCCCTAAAATCTGCAAAACCTTGGATTTGGGCAACCGTTCAACGCAAAGCAAAACAAACAACTTTACCGAAAGTCTCAGCCATAGTTTCTACATATAATTCAGAAAAATTTCTGCGAGGTTGTCTGGAAGATTTAGTTAATCAAACTCTCTATAAAAAAGGTGAGTTGGAAATTATTATTATTGATAGTGCTTCGGAAGAAAAAGAAGGAGCGATCGCCCAAGAATTTAAAGCTAAATATCCTCAGATAATTTATCAACGTACTCCAGAAAGAGAGACTATTTATGCTGCTTGGAATCGTGGGATAAAAATTGCTAAGGGGAATTATGTTACTAATGCCAATACAGATGACCGACACCGACCAGATGCTTTGGAATTTATGGCAAATTATTTGGATAATAATCCCAACACATCTTTAGTTTATGGAGACCAAATAGTTACCACCTTTCCTAACGATACTTGGGCAAAAACTCCAGCAGATAAATGTTGGAATTGGCCGGAGTTTGACTATACTGAATTAGAGCGACGTTGTATTATTGGTCCTCAACCAATGTGGAGAAAATCTCTACATCAAAATTATGGATACTTTCGCTCTGAATTTAGCGTTGCGGGTGACTATGAATTTTGGCTAAGGATTGGTAAAAATGAAAAAATTGAACGTTTGCCAGAAATTTTAGGGTTATATTTTCAAAATCCACAAGGTTTGGAAAAAGCTGACCAGAAAGCGAAGCAAGAAACGGATAATATTTGTAATGAGTATGGAATTTTTCAACGTGGTGTTCAACGTAAAAATTCTGTTACTACAGACATTTCAGAATTGGAATTAATTAGTTTACCTTTTCGGGAAAGTCAAAGGTACGGGTCGGTGGAGAAATCTAGAGATTCTGCTGCGGAATTAACCAGTTTCTCTAGGGGAGAAAGTGAAAAATTATCCGTCAAAAATTTCCAGTCTGACTCGGTGGAGAAATCTAGAGATTCTGCTGCGGAACTAACCAGTTTATCCGGTACGGGAAGTGAAAAATTATCTGTCAAAAATTTCCTGTCTGACTCGGTGGAGAAATCTAGAGATTTTGCTGCGGAACTAACCAGTTTATCCGGTACGGGAAGTGAAAAATTATCCGTCAAAAATCTTCCGTCTGACTCGGTGGAGAAATCTAGAGATTCTGCTTCGGAACTAACCAGTTTTTCTAGAGGAGAAAGTGAAAAATTATCCGTCAAAAATTTCCCGTCTGACTCGGTGGAGAAATCTAGAGATTTTGCTTCGGAACTAACCAGTTTCTCTAGGGGAGAAAGTGAAAAGTTCCTAGTCAAAAATCTCCAGTCTGACTCGGTGGAAAAATTTAGAGATTCTGCTGCGGAACTAACCAGTTTCTCTAGGGGAGAAAGTGAAAAGTTCCTAGTCAAAAATCGGCAGGTTATTTCTCTCTCCAATGATGAATCTCTTGATTCGATATCCGATAATTTTTTGAATCAATCAGATTTAGTTTCGGTAATTATTCTTTGTTATAACCAGGCAGAATATTTAACGGAAGCTGTGGAGAGTGTAGTTAACCAAACCTATCAAAATTGGGAATGTCTAATTATTAATGATGGGAGTTCTGACCAAACATCTCAAGTGACAATAAATTTAGCGAAAAAATATTCTGAAAAAAGTCTCCGTTTGATAGAGAAAGAAAATACGGGAGTGCCTGACTCTAGAAATATAGGGATAAATCATAGTTTTGGTAAATTTATTCTCTTTGTCGATGCGGATGACAAGATTCATCCTAATTTTCTGGCAGAAACTTTAGCAGTATTAAAACAAAATTCTCAAGTTGGTTTTGTTTATACGGATATTCAGAAATTTGGCTTTGAGGAGAACCTAGAAAGTTTCGGCGATTTTAATGTCAAACGTTTTTTAAGTGAAAATCAAGCTCCAGTTACATCTTTATTTAGAAGAGAAATTTTTCCACAGGTGGGTGGATTTAAAACTGTAATGGAACAGGGTTGGGAAGACTGGGAATTTTGGATTTCAGCATATCAAAAAGGTTGGCTTGGTTATCGACTGGAAAAACCTTATCTTTATTACAGACAACATTCTGATGGTTCCCGCCAACAAAAGCTGCATCAAAATAAAGTAAATTTGGCAGTTCATAAAGCTATAATTATTTATCTACATTCCCAGTTGTATAGCCAACAGGAAGTAATTTGGTCAGAACAAATATTG
>JBARXI010000030.1:0-8270 GCA_049647275.1 Microcoleaceae cyanobacterium | reverse complement strand
TTAATTAATGTCCCAAAGATGCTCTCTCTCGATCGTAGGCGGCAGGTAATTTTTGTATATTTGTAGTTAATGGCTGGGGTATATTTTGCTCATAACTTTGATAACTGATTCTCTTTTTACTGACATGAGTAGCAACTACACCCAAACAAAATAAATTCCAATGATTTAATTGTCCTAAAGCTTGTTTGAGAGCTGAATATTTCGTTTTACGAACAGCAGTAACCATCAAAATACCATCCGTATTTGCAGCAATAAAATTAGCATCTATGAAGTCAAGTAAAGCAGGAGTATCATAGATAACAAGATCGAAAGAATTTTGAAATTCATCCATCAAATATTGCATCCGATTAGAGGAAAGCATTCTAGGAGAATTATGATTAGGAGAACCAGATGTTAATACAAATAGGTTACTAATTATTGGGGACCTTTGAATAATATGGTGAGTATCTTCGAGGTTATTAAAGAGTAAATCGCTTAAGCCTTTATAGTTAGGTAAGTCTAACAAATTGTGCATTTGAGGTAGATGCAAATTTGCATCTACCAGTAATACTCGTTGACCAGTAAAAGCTGCTGCTTGAGCTAAGTGTAAAGCAACAGTAGATTTACCATCTCCTGGTTGAGCTGAAGTTATAGTTAATGAACCAATAGGTGGATGAGAGTAAATCAATTTGAGATTAGCACATAGTGAATCAAAAGCTGCCAAGAATTTAGAATCATTATGATTAATACTGTCAAATTCTTCTAAAGAAAACGTTGAAGAATCTGAAGCTGCGTCACTTACTATAATATTTGATTTATTCAGATTTTTAGAAGAATTATTAATTTTGAATCTAGGTATTTCACCTAAAATAGGTAAATCGCTAGCATCTTTAATATCCTCAGCATCTTCAAATCTGTTGCGTAAAATCCCGATAAGAAAAGCAAGAGCTATTCCTAAAAATCCTCCTGCTCCTACAACCCCGACCAATAATTTTTTACTACTACCTCCGCCAAAATTTATAGGTTCGCCTGTAGGATAAAGCATTAGCTGAGGTTGAGCAACTACTTCCCAAGGAATCTGGTCTTGTGCTTTTTCAATCTGTAATTTTTCTCGTTGGGTTAAGAGAGTATTGAGACTACTATTGGCAATTTCTAACTTTTGTAGTAAATCTCTATATTCACTACTTATACTGGGAAATTTTTCTGCCTGAATACTTAAAGCATTTCTGGATGACTCAATTCCTTGAGTTCTTGCCTCTAATAATTGAATTTGATTTCTAGTCTCAATCAACTGTCCAATTAAACCCAAACGGAGAGAGTCTTGAAAATTCATTACTTGAGGATTATTCGTTGCATCTACCAAATTTTCTCCTAATATCTTTCCTAATTCCCGGTTGAGTAATATTTGTAGCTCTTGAAGTTGTTCATTTAATAATTTTAACTGAGGATTATCCGGTTGAAAACGAACTGATTCAACCGCAATTTTAGTTTCTATTTCTTTAACTTGTTGCAACAACTGATTATATGCCTGATTTTGACTTAATGCCGATGCTGCCATTGCTTCTTCAGGAGTCAAACCCAATTGTTTTCTTAAGTTTTGGTGAAGTGTTCTTTGTTCTTGAAGTTGAATTTGTGTAGCGACTTTTTGGTTTTCAATCTGACGAATTTGGGCAAATAGTTCCTGGCCTGTGGATTGGGGGTCAATTAGGTTATATTGTTCTTGTAAATTTTGTATTTTTAATTGCAGTTGTTCTACTCTTTTTTGCAAAGCAGGAACTTGAGAATTAATAAATTTAACACCTTCTCCAATTCTACTTTTTCTTTCTTCAAGACTATACCTGAGATATTTATCTAATAATTTCTCTAGAACAAATTGAACTTTTTTAGTACTATCACCCTCATACATAACCTGGATAATACTAGTGTTGTCAAACCTGCTTTTCCCCCCTACCCTTTCCAAGGTTAATTTTTTTCTAAATTCTGAATAATTAAAGTCAGGATAATCAGTTTGAACTTCTTCAACTACTTGGGAAAGAAGATTTTGACTTTTTAAAAGCTCAAACTGTGTTGGATAGTCAAAACTAAAATCTTGATTACCATTTCTCGCAAGTGCAGTAGGTTCACTAATTCTCTCCTCAGATGTCACAGGCTCAACTAGAATTCTAAAATTACCTTTATATAGTGGTTCAGGTACGCTCAACTTTGAGAGATAATATCCAGCATAACCAAATGCCCCAGTAAATGCCACAACTATCCATGCTTGTCGCCAAATCATCATAATTAAAGGACGTATATTCAATCCTTTTTTAGGGGCAGCACTCAACTCGTCCATATTCTCAGATGGTAATTGCTGTAACTGTCTACTACTGTCTTTCATTTAAGTTAAACTAAATGTATGCTGATATTACTACTATAACAGTGGTTTTTGTAGACTGTATTCTTGGTCGATCATTCTTGAAATTCAATCTATTCATAAACTTTGGTAACTATGAGGATTTAATCAACTCAAGTAAATCTAGAGCTCCACCAATAGTTTTTTTTTCAAATTTAGTAGAATAAATGAAAAGTACTACCGTAAATTTCAAAGGACAAATTTCACTTATAGTCTCTCACTGGTCCAATATTAGCTGAATTGGTAAAATCATATTATGAGATTTAAGTCTAATAGAGTATATTCAAGAGTATGAGCTAGTCAATTACCTATGTTGTAAACTAGTAAAAATCAATAAACAAAAGATTATTTATCCCTTTACACCATAATTAAGATCGACCTGTTGATTGGAGATTCAAAAAGTTAATTCTGTTAGTTGACCATTGTAGTAGGTCTGAATCTAGTCTAGTCAAACTCTATATCTAACCATAAAACTAAGAACCTTTAAGCATTCGGGTTAAAAGTATAAAGCCTACATTCTAAAATAACTTACTTATTTGTATTTAACTCTACTGAAATTTCTATACTGTAAAACTTATGGGCCCACTAGCACATTTAGCGATGTTTGCCTGGATACCGCTAGTTTTTTACTTGTTCTCGCGGTATCCAGCTCAACGAGCCATTGTAATTAGTTTCATCATTGCAGAGACATTCCTACCAAATGCAAAATATTCTCTACCTGGTTTTCCCGACTATTCCAAAGCTTCAGCAGCAGCTTATGGTGTTTTAATAGCTACCATCTGCTTCGACCCTCAACGTTTGAGTTCATTTAAGCCCAGTTGGATTGATATACCAGCAGTGGTTTATTCTCTGTGTGGTTTTGTGACATCTATAGTTAATGGTTTAGGGGCTTACGATGGATTATCAAATACTCTGGGAACAAGCGTGCTTTGGGGAGGGCCATACTTTCTAGGCAGATTATACCTCAGTGACTTGGAAGGGTTGCGTCAGTTGACGATCGGGATACTGATGAGTTGTGTAGTCTATGCTCCCTTATGTGTATATGAAACCCGCATGGCTCCAATGCTACACTTGAGGATTTATGGATTTTGGGCACATTCCTCTGGTCTCCGTCAAGCAATACGTTACGGAGGCTACAGACCAATGGTTTTTATGAATCATGGTTTGTGGGTGGGGGTGTGGATGATGGCAGGTACACTGGCAGCGATTTGGTTGTGGCGAACAGGTGTACTCAAGAAATTATGGGGCATTCCCATGAATATTTTGGTATTGGGGTTATTAGTTACCTTTGTATTAGTTAAGTCTACAGGTGCTTGGGTATTAGCTGCGATCGGTATAGCTATTCTATTTGTGGGTAATTGGTTTCGTACTAGCCTAACTTTATTGGCTTTAACATTCTATATCTGTTTCACATTATATAACTCTGCCATGGGAACTGTTGATATTGAGAAAACTATTTCCTTTATGTCTAATTTTTTTAATGCCGATAGACTTGGCTCTTTACAGTATAGAATGGATATGGAAGAAATCCTTACAGAAAGAGCAAGGGAAAGAATTGTCTTTGGTTGGGGCGGATTTGGGCGCAATCGTGTATATGATTACAACCACGCAGGGGAACTTGTAGATATTACGGTAACTGACAGTTGGTGGGGTATAGTTTTTGGTGTTAGAGGTTCCGTTGGATTGATTAGTGGAGTAGCTACTAGGTTATTACCCGTGGCTGTTTTTTGCTTACGTTATCCGGCAAAAACCTGGTCTAAACCAAAAGTAGCGCCAGCAGCAGTATTAGCAGTAATTATTAGTTTATGGGTGTATGACTCGCTTTTAAATGCTATGAGTAGTTCGGTTTATCTACTAGGATGTGGGGGTTTAGCGGGATTGGTTTTAAAACCAGTTAATTTAGAGGAAAAGAGTAATAAATTATCTGCTTCGGGAGAATCGAAAGCTCCTATGTCTAGTATAGAAAGACAAAGAAAAACATATAAAAAGTGGCATCAGCTTCAACAAGCTAAAAAACGCAGTCTACTTAAATAAGGTTTCAACTAATAAGCTGTTAAGCATTCAAATGACGTATAATAAAAACAGGAAAAACAGGAAAATACTGAAATATGCCCGCTAAAGGTGATCTAAAACCGGAGCAAAAAGAAAAACTACAGAAAGATCTAAAAGAGGAAGAAAATGCTGAAATTAGAGAAAGGATTTTAATCCTACTGTTGTTAAATGATGGAAAAACACAGGAAGCGATAGCTGGATTTATCGGCTGTAGAAAAAAGAAGATATCTTATTGGTGCGTTCACTCAGATGTGGATAATCTGGAAAGCTTGAAAGACCAAAGAATGGAAATTAATCATAAAAAAGCAACCCCAGAATATATAGAATTATTATTATAAATAGTTAAAAAGCGTTTCCTGACGGAATGCTCCGCAAACAGCGTTCAGCTTTTTAATTGAATTGGTTTGGCATTCTTCCAAAGAGTATATTGCTAATGATCTTTTCAAATCAATTGAAGAGTTAGAATTTCTATTACATCGGCTTTTACAGCAGTTTCGGAGTTGATGAGGTACAAAATTTTAGGACTTTAGGGAATAGGGAAAAGATATTAATTTTATGGTGTACCTCACCATCTTAAAAAGTGCTGTAAATGAAGGATAACTCATTATTAAATGGAATCGTAAAATCAAAAATAAAGGTAATTCTGTTAATGTCGTTTAAATGCACAACAGCTTATGTTCATTTCTTAATATAAATTGCACCATAAAAATTGATGTGAAATTTTAAATCAATTTCCTCCTTAGCAACACTATGTTACACGGGGAATTAATACAAAATCTCTGAATTAATGAAAAAACTTAATTAACCAATTACCTAATTTTCGTCTAATTTTGAGGTGGTTTATCTCTAACCGCTTCATCAATATCAGAAGTATCATCTTCTACAGATGCAGCGTGACTTTGAGAACCATTAATCATAGTTTTCCCACAATCTACCGAATCATCTCTAAGAGATTCAGACCCATTGCTATGAATATCTTCCCCATCGCTAGACCTACGCTTTTTGTCTGATTTTTCAGGTTTTTCACCATTCAAAAGCCACGCCTCTAGATTTTTAACAGCAATATATAAATTAGGAGTAATCAATAAACTCAAAATAGTACCGAACAACATTCCGCCAAAAATAGCAGTACCCAAAGACCAACGACTACTCGAACCTGCACCCGTGGCAATAACTAAAGGCATAAAACCAATCAAACTAGAAATAGCCGTCATCTGAATCGGTCGAAAACGCTGCTCTGCTGCTGTAACTGCTGCCTTTTTAATACTCAATCCCTTATCTCGTAACTGGTTGGCAAACTCCACAATCAGAATTGAGTTTTTGGAAGCCAAACCAATCAACATCACCAATGCAACCTGAGCGTATACATCATTCGTAACCACTGGCCAAACACTACCAGCCATTAGTATATTCGCTCGAAACCAAATTGCCACGAGGGCACCTAACACAGCTAGTGGTACCGAAAGCATAATAATTAAAGGATCGATATAGCTTTCGTACTGTGCTGCTAGTACCAAAAAAACCATCACAAAACCCAACCCAAAAATAATCGGTGCTGCGCCACCAGAGGATTTTTCCTCCAACGCGCTACCCTGCCAAGCATAACCAAAACCAGGGTCTAACAATTCCTCCGAGGCTTTCTCCATGGCAGCGATCGCTTGTCCGGAACTATAACCGGGAGCAGGTCCACCCTGAATTTTCATGGAACGGAAAATATTATAGTGCGTAATAATCTCTGGCCCGACAAAATCTTTAATTGTTACCAAACTGCCAAGGGGAATCATTTCACCATCAACAGAGCGGACATACAATTGACTGATATCATCAGGTTTAGATCGAAATTCTGCCTCTGCTTGAACATAAACCCGATACTGGCGTTGCCCCAACACAAAGTCATTCACATAAGACGAACCAAAATAAGTTTGTAAGGTCGAAAATATGTCACTAACATTAATATTTAATGCCTTAGCGCGATCGCGTAAAACTTCAATTTGCTTCTGAGGCTTGTTAGCGCTAAACTGACTATAAACACCTTGTACGCTTGGATATTCTGGGGAATTAACTGCTCCAATTAATCTATTACCATTTTCTAGCAATGCTTCAATAGGCAAAATTCCCGTGCGGTCTTGCAACTGAAACTCGAAACCCCCTGTACTACCTAATCCTGGTACTGGTGGAGCATTCACAGCAAAAGCTTGAACTTCTTTTATCCCCTGCAACGCTCCGTTCAATTTTCTAGTTACTCCATAAACAGACTGCTCTGGTAGAGTTCTTTCTTCCCAAGGTTTAAGTAAGACGAAAAATACTCCTTGACTGGGGTTAAGACCATTAAAACCAAATCCAGCAATACCAAAACTAGATTTAATTTCATCAATTTCATCAATTTCCTTTTGAATTTTGTCGGCAGCATTAGTAGTATAATTGAGGGAAACTCCATCGGGAGCTTGATAAATGACAATAAAATAACCTTGGTCTTCTTCGGGTACAAATCCACCGGGAACTAAACTGTACATCCAAACAGTTGCTACTAGACCTGCAATAAAAATCGCCATGACTATGAAATTTATGCGGGTGAGAAAGCTAACTAATTTACCGTACTTGTCTTGTATCCAACCCAAACCACGATTAAACGTATCAAATATCCAGCCCAAAGCTCCAGTAGCTTCTTTTTTCTGACGTAGCAACAGACCAGATACACTAGGAGAGAAAGTTAGAGCGTTAAAAGTTGAACAGGCAACAGCAAAAGCAATAGTCAGAGCAAACTGTTTGTAAATGACTCCAGTTGTTCCAGGGAAGAATGAAACCGGGATAAACACAGCCATTAATACTAAAGAGGTAGCGATGGTTGCTCCGGTAAGTTCCTCCATTGCATCCAATGCTGCTTGCCGTGGTTTCATTCCTTGGTCAATTTTACTAGATACTGCCTCCACAATTACGATCGCGTCATCCACCACCAGACCTGATGCTAAAGTACAAGCAAACAAAGTCAGGGTATTAATTTCAAAATTTAAAGCTTTCAAACCAGCCATTGCCCCAATCAAAGCTACAGGAATTGCAATAGCTGGAATCAAAGTAGCTCGCCAATCTTGTAAGAATAGAAATATAATCAAAACCACCAAAGCTACTGCTTGGAGGAGAGTAATAATTACTTCTCGCAGTGACACTTCCACAAATAATGTTGTATCGTAGGGAATGCTATATTTGAGACCTGGTGGAAAATTTTTACTGAGTTGTTGCATTGTGGCTTTGATTTGACCTGCAGTTTCTAAGGCGTTACTACCTGGAAGTTGATAGATTCCTAAACCTACTGTTGGGTCTCCATTATATGTGGTAGCCAAATCGTAATTTTCGGCTCCGAGTTCAGCCCTACCTACATCTCTAATTTTGACCAAAGTGCCATTATCACCAACTTTGAGTACCAAATCTTCAAATTCTTGGGCATTTTTTAACCGACCAATAGCTTGCAGAGGAATTTCATAAACTAAATCCGGTGGGGCTGGGTTTTGACCAATTTTTCCAGCTCCCACTTGAATATTTTGTTCTTGCAAAGCATTGACTACATCTTGAGTGGTTAATTCACGAGCTGCCATTTTCTGGGGGTTAAGCCAAATACGCATGGCATATTTTCGTTCCCCGAAAATTGTAGCTTGACCAACACCAGGAATACGTTTAACTCGATCCAAGACGTTTAGATCGAGGTAGTTACTCATAAAGTCAGCGCTGTATTGACATCCTCCCACCACTAATTCGGAGTACCGAATATAGTGGGGGATTCCCAAGAATTCTTGGTTCGCAGTTCATTGAGCCGACTTAGAGAAAGAGCGTCTCCGTTCTTGAGCCAGAGGTC
>JBARXI010000029.1:0-14982 GCA_049647275.1 Microcoleaceae cyanobacterium | reverse complement strand
CTGGAAAAACCAAATTAATGTGAGTGAAAAGTTAGGGGTGGTTATAGATAAAATGGTATTTGATTATTGGAGAAATCGTTATCAAAATATTGATGAAGTGATGGATAAACTCAAAGGAGTTAGTAGTCATTCTGGTAATAGTTCGACACTTAATTCTACCCTTGTCTCAAACCCTCAAACAACTCCCGTTCAAAGTTTGATAAAAATAGGTTTAGGTATTGGTTTTGGTGTTATTTTTGCCTTTGTTATTATTGCTAATATTTTTAGAAGAGAGGAAAAATCATCACTATCATCCACCACAAATAATCAAAATGAGGAAGCGTTGTTTAAACCTTCTCCAACTACATCACTTTCAAAAACAACTGAGTCTTCAGTCAGCGTTTCAGAACCTTGGTATTCTGCTATTATTAGTGCCCAAACTGCTGCCCAAAAAGCCCTGACTGCTCAAACAAAATCTGAATGGGATGCAGTAGCTAGTGACTGGCAAAAAGCTGTCAATCTGATGAAAGAAGTACAGGAGTCTGACCCAAATTATCAAAAGGCTAAAGACAGAATTCCCGTCTATCAAAATAATGTAAATGTAGCAAAGCAGAGAGCAGCTCAAGCTCCAATACAGGAAATACCATCACCATCACCCATAATGAATAATCAATCTCTGACCAAAATAGAATTAGACAAGCCAGGTTTATATCTAGCGACAACTACCTTAAAATACGATGATGGTGATGTCTTGAAAGGCGACTTTCGCGTTTATTGCCCAACATCAACTATTCGTCCTACCAACTATGTTTTACTTGATAAATACGGTCATGTCAAAAAACAAGGCCAATGGTGGGAATCGGCATTTGAAGCTCAGTATTTGCCAGAAAAAATGCTAATTACTCTAGTTTGTCATCCTAAATCATAAATATTTGAATAAAACTATATTTGTTGGGTTAAACTTTAGTACAAACCAACCTATTACAGATATAGAATAGCTTGACAGTATTGTAAGTGATTAGCCAGAATTGAATATATTCACAAAGAATTACCTACGGATATAGAATGGCTTGATAGTACGGAATTGATTCGAGAAGATCGGGATAACCGATGACAAATTCTTTTAAATATGTTGTCGATGCAAGTGTAGTAATTAAACAATATTGTCTAACCAAGAAATATCTCTTAATCCCCGTTGGAATTTTGTCATTGAGCAATTGCTTTGGATTAAACTATACAAATCTTCTTGCTTGATTTTTCTAGGCTCATCCATCAAACTACGATAACATTGATAATGATTTGACATATAACCAATTCCTATTGTTAACCCGTACCTATCTCCTCCATGTGTTTCAGAATAATTAGAAGGGAAAATATATTCAATTCTATAAGGAATTAAAGGAATTAATAATCGTGCTTCTTCTACAGTTACAAGAGAGCCGATAAAGATAGAATCTGGGCAAGCAGGATTAATATGTTGGAATAATCCAAAAGGGATTAATAAGCGATCGAGTTCTTCACAGATTGTTAAAGCTTTTGGATAAGTTAAACCAAGAGTATGCCAATAAATGTCTACCTTAATTCTACTTCCGTTGCGAATTGTAGACATTGTTATGTTTCGGTTATCTAAGTAAACATTGGATTCTGTCATAAGAACTGTTTCTCCTTTTTTATAGATTTCAGTGAAAAGTCAAATACCAGTATTTATAGCTATATTTATAACATTTTTACCTTGATGTCTAGTTCTCTAACATTGAGCTTATTGACTCTGACTCTAATTCTAGCTCATAAATAAAAATAGTCACCTAGCTTCTTTACAATTCGTATTTGTTGATATTTAGATTGGGGATTGTCAGATTGCTATTGGGTTATGAAGCTTGCTTAACCCAACTTATTATTAATCGATTTTTCTACAATAAATTATTCCTGTGGCTCAATACCCATTGCTCTTAATTGTGCTGCTAAACGTTCAGTTTTTTGACGTTCTTTTTCTAATAATTTACGTTCTTCCTGTAATAATAATTCAGCTTCTTCTGCCCTTTCTGAACCTGTTAACAACAAATTACCTTGATTATCCCACCATCGCAACCAAGGAAGCTCTGCATTTTGAAACTGACCTTGCCAAATTCCTAACTCTACTCCTAATGCTGAAATTGGATAATGACCTCGCTCATTTGCTGCCATTAACTGATACTTACCAGCCACTAAAGTATATACTTCAACACTGGCAAGTTTCACTTCATAGATTCCATAAAAAGCAGGTCGAATTATTTGTTCATAAACGCAAAATTTACCTGGTTTTTGTGCCAGACTATTTCTATCTCGAATTAAAGGAGTTTTATCTCGTTCTTCGGCACTATTTTCCGAAACAAATTCTAATACTAATTAAAAAAAAGAATGTTATGAATAATCAGGGTAAGTAAAAGATTTTGGGTCAGACATCTCTTTGATTAACAAGGGATATTCACCCTAATAAATGATATTTAAGCTATAAAATTATGACTCCTGACTCCTGACTCCTGACTCCTAAAAAAGTTGAACTATTTGTAGCAAACATTTATCAAATTGGTATAAGACAATTAACGGTGCAATAAACTCTTGCCACAATACATAAGAACGACGAACTTCACGATTTAATGTAGGTGAAACATTGGGAATATAATACCAATCTGGAGAAATTGCACCTTGTTCTGGAGGCTCTGTAATTCGCCAATAAATTCCACAGTCTTGCCCGATAGAATATTGTTTGTCTGGATGAATATTTTGCAGTACAGATTGAATGGAATCTGTTAATAGAATGCTTTGGGGATGCTCGTGAAAATTTTTCACAAAAGTACCGTCTGATTCTGGTAGTTGAGTATGGTCTGGGAGAGATATTTTTGTTTCTGAAGGATTTGTACTTATAGTCATTTTACTAGGTAATAATTAACTTGAAATTAGTAATGATAAATGCTCATCTTATCTCTATTATAATCGTTGGATAATTTTATGGTGCTTTGGTAACGCACCCTACGAGCTACTAGGTAATAATTAAGTAGGTAGGCACGAATAAACCTCACTATGTAACAAAATATAAACCAGCTAAAACCGTTGAGATTGCTTCTTTCCACTCCGTTCCAGTCGCTTCGGACATAGTGACATGTAATTAGGCCTGGCTACTTAACTTGAAATTAGTAATGATAAATGCTCATCTTATCTCTATTATAATTGTTGGATAATTTTATGGTGCGTTACCAACGCACCCTTATAGTCATTTTACTAGGTAATAATTAACTTGAAATTAGTAATGATAAGTGCTCATCTTATCTCTATTATAATTGTTGGATAATTTTATGGTGCGTTACCAACTCACCCTACGAGCTACTGACTAGTTTTCTGTAAAAAAATAACTGACTGAAACAGAAATATATGTAAAAGCAAGAGGGTTAATTGTTCCTTGCCGAAATATTATTTCCGATTCATAAGTATTTGCTTGGGGATGTGGAAAAATGTAAATTTTGCGATGCTCTATATCTACTACCTAATATTCTAAAAATCCTGCTTGTGCATGAGCTTTTTTTTCCCTAAATCATAATTTAAAATCGTATTAGCAATCTCTATTAGCCACAAAATATCTTCGGGATAGGGATGACGTTGGCGATAGTTAGTTCTAGGTGAGCGAACAATTGCTATATCTGATTAAGGTTCAGAATTAGAAAGAGTAATTTTTCCTACTCCTTGTTAACTGTTCGACAATTATTCAAGAAATCTCATCAAAAACCACAGTCCTATTTCCATAAACTAACACCCGATTTTGTAAATGTAAACCCACCGCTCTTGCCAAAACTATCCTCTCCAAATCTTTCCCTTTACGAATTAAATCAGACAATTCATTTCGATGACTAACTCGCATCACATCCTGTTCAATAATCGGACCCGCATCTAAATCGCTAGTAACATAATGAGCCGTTGCCCCAATAATTTTTACCCCTCTTCTATAAGCTTGATGATAAGGTTTTGCTCCGAAAAATGCAGGTAAAAATGAATGATGAATATTGATAATTTTGGGAAAACTTGTCACAAAATCGTGGCTCAAGATTTGCATATATTTTGCCAATATAACTAAATCAATTTTGTACTGTTTCATCAACTCTAACTGTTTAGCTTCTTGAATAAATTTAGTTTCCTTTGTAATCGGAATGTGATAAAAATCTGCATTAAATTGGTCGGCAATATATTTTAAATCTGGATGGTTACTAATAATTAACGGGATTTCTGCCAAAATTTCCTGAGATTGTTGTCGCCAAATTAAATCTAATAAACAATGATTTTGCTTACTCACCCAAATCGCAATTCTTGGCACTGTATCAGAAAAATGTAGTTGCCAATTTGCCTGTAGCGGGGCTGCAATTTTATCAAAAGTAGAATCTATTTCTTCTCTAGATAATTTAAAGCCATTTAGCTGCCATTCTAATCGAGTTAGAAATAATCCAGCAGCAAAATCTGTATGTTGGTCAGCATGAATAATATTTCCACCATTGTCATAGATAAAGTTGGCAAATTTAGCGACCAAACCTGGTTGGTCTGGGCAAGAAATTAGTAGTATTGCAGTAGGATTATTCATAGATTATATTGTTATTCTAAAACTCGTTTTATTAATTTACTCCAAGCTGCTAAAAATGTCGATAAATTATACCAACTTGATAAATATTTGTTAGAAATACTATCAGCAAGGAAGAAGACTTTAGTTGTAGGGTAGGCAATGTCTATAAGTGTCTTTTTATCAAGGTTTTAGCTTGATTTATTTAGCATTGTTCACATTATGCGTTTATTTATGCCGACCTACTTATTTGTTACAAATACGATCGGCAAGGAAGAAGACTTTAGTTATCTAGGAGAGAAGAAACAAGTAATAAAGAAAGGAAAGAATAAACAAAGGTAAAATTATAGATATAGGTAGATTATCGGATTTGAGAAGTTACTTTTAGACTGATTTATAGTATTCTTTTTTGAAATTTGTATAACTGGGATTGATGATTAAATTTCGCCATACTTCTCAAGTGAAAATGCTTGGCGATCGCCAAGCATTTTTATTCAAAACGTACCCCGATCGGGAGAGTTGGGGAGAGGTTATTTCACCTAAAAATCTAACTCTTCGTTCCGCAAAGTCGCCCTAACTAATTTAATTTCATCATAAGTATAACGCTCCTGCAAATATTCATAAATAGGTCTCAAAGTCTCATCCCCCACTTCTTCTATTGCTGCGATAATTTTCTTCTGAATTTCTGGTTCAACTAACCTATCAATATCTACTGTTTGATGTTGTTCTATCAACTCAGCTAAATGACTAGCAACAGTACTAGATTTCATTCCACGTTGATTAGCAATAGCATCAATACTTAACCCTTGTTTATACAATGCCAATGTTTCCATTTGCGTATGAGAAGGAACATTTTCAACAACTCTTGCTAACTCCCTAATAGGTTCAGATTTAGCAGGTAAACCATACTCTACACAATAATTTATAATCAGCTCAATAAACTGTTTGCCATACTTATCTCGCTTCCTATTACCTACCCCAGAAATATCAATAAACTCATCCAAAGTTTGGGGGCGTTTTTGTGCCATATCTCGTAAATTGGAATCGTGAAAAATTACATAAGGAGGTAGACCTTGTTCGTCGGCAATTCTTTTTCGCAAAGTCCGCAACTCTTCAAATAATCTTTGTTCGTCTGCTGCTAAAGAAGTAGTAGTTTTCTCAATCTTACGTTTCTTTTCCACAGCAATTTCTACTTTTCTTTTTCTCCACATTACCTCCCAACTATTTTGATTAAGTTTCAACACAGAATAACCATCAGTTGTTTCCTCCATTAAACCTTGATTTAAAAGAGATTTTGCTAAATTTTTCCATTCCTCAACACTTTTATCTTTCCCAATTCCATAAGTAGAAAGTTGGTCATGTTTTCTATCTAAAACTTTCTGACTTTTAGAGCCTCTTAAAACATCAATAATATAATTCATGCCAAATCTTTCTTTCGTTCTCGCCACACAAGACAAAAACTTCATTGCTTCAATTGTCCAATCTTCTATTGGTTTAGGATATTTACAATTATCACATTCTCCACAATTTCCTGGAAAATCTTCTCCAAAATAACCTAATAAAATCCGGTGGCGACATTCAGTAGCATCGGCATAATTAAGAATTCGCCGTAACTGTTGATAACCAATTCTTTTCTCTTGTTCGTCAAGTTTTTGCTCAATTAAATATTCAATACTTTTCTTATCTCCATAACTAAAAAACAAAGTACATCTAGCAGATTCTCCATCTCTACCCGCCCGACCAGTTTCCTGATAATAACCCTCAATATTTTTAGGCAAATCGTAATGAATCACAAACCTTACATCAGGCTTATCAATACCCATACCAAAAGCCACAGTTGCAACTATTACATCTACATCATCTCGAATAAATCTAGTTTGATTAACTCTTCTTTCCTCATCATTCATTCCAGCATGATAAGGCAAAGCAGATATATGATTTTGTTGTAGTTTATAAGCAACTTCATCAACTTTTTTGCGACTTTGACAATAGACTATTCCCGACCCACCTATTTCTCTAATTATTTGCAATGTTTCAGCAAAAGTATTTTTAGCATTACTTTTCTGACGCACTTCATAATATAGGTTGGAACGGAAAAAACTGGCAATATGAATTAATGGTTGTTGTAAATTTAATTGAGCAATAATATCTCCCCGAACTCGTTTTGTCGCCGTGGCAGTTAAAGCCATCATCGGCACATCTGGATAACTTTCTCGTAACATTTGCAACTGTCTATATTCTGGGCGAAAATCGTGACCCCATTCTGAAACACAGTGAGCTTCATCTATAGCAAAAGTAGAGATTCCTTGTTGGGTATTAATTAACTTTAAAAATGGTAAAAATCTCTCTGATAATAATCTCTCTGGAGCAACGTATAAAAGTTTGACTTTTCCCTGAATAATCTCTGTTTCCCGTTTCCGAGTTTCTGTAGCTCCCAAACTGCTATTTAAAAATGTGGCAGCAATACCATTATCTTGTAAACTTTCTACTTGGTCTTGCATTAAAGAAATGAGGGGAGATACTACTATTGTTAAACCTGGTTTGAGTAAGGCTGGTAGTTGAAAACATAAAGATTTTCCCCCACCAGTAGGCATCACAATTAGCAAATCTTTTTGCTGAAGTGCTGTTTCAATAATCTGCCGTTGACCGGGGCGGAAAGAGTCATAACCAAAGTAATTTTTCAGATGTTTTTCTAAAGATAGCTGAGTAAATTCTGATTGGTTTAGCACTGACATAGTTATGATTAATCTAATAATTAGTTATTATATTGTAGGTTGGGTTAAGCGCCAATGCAACCAAACTAATAATTAGTTATTATATTGTAGGTTGGGTTAAGCGCCAATGCAACCAAACAAAAGTTTCTATCTATTGAATTAGTATGGTGTATAAATATCAGATTGATTAACTATAGTATTTATATTTGAGATGTGAAATCGGATAATAATATTTCCTGTCAAGAAAAAATCACTCAAACAACGAGCAAGTGTTCGAGATATTCATTCTATTGAATTAGTATGATGAGTATATATCAGATTGATTAACTATAATATTTATATTTGAGATGTGAAATCGGATAATAATATTTCCTGTCAAGAAAAAATCACTCAAACAACGAGCAAGTGTTCGAGATATTCATTATTATTTTCCCTGTTTGTGGCAATTATATTTTCACAAATAATTTGTAAACGCTATACTGATATTAATAAGTGAAAAATTTTTAACCTGAAATGTACTTTAGCCAATATTTAGTAGTAATGTTGGATTTCATTTATTCAATTCAATCTACTGACAGAAACCTCGTCCATGTTGAAACCTGGAGTTTCTAATTATTCCGATGTGTCATTGCGACCTAATGAAGCAATCTCTAAGTATTGGCAGAAAACTACGGTTCTCAAAGTAGACGAAGTTTAGTTATAATTAATCTAATAATTAGTTAAGTAGGTGGGCATAATTAAAAATCAAACAGTTGTAGGGTGGGCAATGGCTATAAGTGTCTTTGTCTAAAAGTTTTAGCTTTATTTGGCATTGCCCACATTATGCGTTTATTGATGCCGACCTACTTATTATATTGCAGCAAAAGGTTTTGCTCCGCAACATGTTTGCGGAGAATCACCTAGGAAAAAGCGCCAATGCAACCCAACAAAAACATATATCTGTTAGTTCTTTTATTCAAATTAAGCCACATCAGCTTATACAAAGTGTGAAAAAAAGAATATTACAAATAAGAATACTTTTAAATTACTCTTTCTGACAGGTTCGCTATATTTACTTCTACCAAAATGTTGGGTTTTGTTTCCTCAAACCAACCTACAGGCAATCGTACTAATATCACTAATATTCGATTTAATAGTTAGTTATTAGGCGCTGCATCATCAAGGGATGAAACGGCAAATCATCAATTTGTTCATTAAAAAATAACGAAGGAACTCCGGCAATTCCTTAATCCAAAATCCGGGCATCCAAAATCAAAAATTCCTAAATCATCCCGCAAATATACAACCCCTAGTTATTATATTGTAGATTGGGTTAAGCACCAAAGCAACTCAACAAAAATGTGTATAATTAATATTACAGCCACAAAATAAAGTTCATAGGAAACTGTCTGCAATGCCTGCAAAAGATATTTTTGATCAGCTTGTTAGAAGTGCCCTTGAGAATGAAGCTTGGATAATCACTCACGCTCCTTATCGTATCGATTTAGGATTTGTTGATTTTTATATTGATTTAGGTGCAGAAAGGTTAATTGCAGCAATAAAAGATGGTGAAAAAATTGCTGTTGAAATTAAAACCTTTTTGGGAGCTTCAACAATTTCCGAGTTTCACATTGCAGTCGGACAATTTATTAATTATCGCATCGCTTTACAGGAAGAAGAGGCAGAACGAATATTGTATTTAGCAGTTCCATTAGAGATTTATAAACGGTTTTTTAAGTATCCATTCATTCAAACGGTAATTCGTCGTAACCAAATCCCTTTAATTATTTATGATGTGGAAAAGGAGCTAATTAACCAATGGATAAATTAAAATTGTATCGTCAATTAATTCAGGAATTACTAACAGCAAGAGCTAAGTTACGTTCTGCCAACGATCCAATCAAAAGTCAAACAGTTTTTGACCGAGAAAAAGACCATTATCAACTTGTTAATTTGGGGTGGAAAAATAACAACACCAGAATTTATGGTTGTGCTATTCATGTCGATATTATTGATGGCAAAATCTGGGTACAACATGATGGTACCGAAGAAGCGATCGCCGACCAATTAATAGAAAAAGGAGTTCCAGCACAGGATATTGTTTTGGCATATCATCCACCTAATCTCAGAAAATATACAGAATTTGCCCAGGGTTAACCAGATCGCTGTTTAATAGATAATCCTGGATATTTTGGGGGAGTAATAAATACAGACGCACTGCTCAAGATTAAACTACCTATTACATCCACAGGAGGATGACTTCGCAATTCAAAGTGGATAGGATTATTTTCCTCACTTATTGGTGTTTCCAAAGATATAGTTACCGAATAATTAATAATTAATAATTAATAATTAATAGTTAATAATTAATTATTAAACAATTCAGGTTTAAAGCCGACCCTTTTAAGGGGATAAAATAAAAAAAAATCCTTAAGTGTCAATCCCCTTCTTAAAAGAAGGGGTAATTATTGTTAATTGCTGAAAGGTAGTTGAAAAGATTGATTATAAACTTGCCCTCTTATTTTATTTGCCCTTCCCAAGTAGTAGAAACATTGAGTTTTTGGGCTTGTATAGCAGTAGAATTAAGAACAGATCCTGCACCTACTAATGTAGCAATACCAAATCCAAGTAGCGTTTTCCAATACTTTTTATTTAAAATAGGTTTCAGCTCTTTTTCTTGACTACAACAATTTTCCTGTAACACCACGGAGATTGTTATTAAATAATGAGTCTGATAGCTTGATTTTTTTGTTTAATTACCTACATATAGCACTCCTATTTCAGTTGTAAATTTTTGGTTGTTTTAGGTGGTAGGTTTTAGGTAAAATCAAAAATAAATATAGCAGCAATCGGTGCGATTGTGTAAAAAATATCCTAGAAACAGGCAACACCAAATCACAGTTTCAGATTTTTTATATATTTTTTGATTTTTTATAGATCATTTCATATTGCTATATTTGATATATCAAACTAGATACTGATTTATGATTAAGTATTTATCATTCTTAACAACTTAAGAGAAACAAAGGTAAAAGACTGTTTATAAACTAAATATTAAAGCTTGAATACAACCAGGGATTGAAACCTCGCACCTAATAGCAAAGGATAGGCTATTGGTATCCATACCCCCTACAATTATGGTAGTAAATAGTTGTGTCTTTTTGCCACTGTTTTGTTCCCTATTACCTATCACATATTTTGTTACCTTCATTTATTCAATAAATAAATTAAATCCAGGTAAGATATCTTCTCCAGATAAAGATACAGGTAAAGTTAATATTTCCACAGCTTTTTGAGGACGATAAATTTCTATGGTGCCATCTTGAGGATTAATTAACCATCCTAATCTCAAACCACAATCTAAATATTCTTTCATTTTTTCTTGTAGAGGTTTTAATCTATTCCTGCGGAATGCTGCGCAAACGCTAAGAGAGCGTAATTCAATTACAAAATCAGGACAAATAGGTAGAAATTTTTTCCTTTCATCGGGAGTTAGAGCTTCCCATTTTTCTCGTATTATCCATAAGACATCAGGAGAGCGACTACCGCCACCGGGTAAATTAAATATTGTTGACGAGCTAAATACAAATCCTAACTGAGTTTTTCGATTCCAAATAATAACATCAGCAATTAAATTAGCTTCTTGATTACCACTTTCTCCACCTACAGGTGACATAATAATCAATTCTCCATTACAACTAAGTTCTAATGGTACATCTGGATTAACTTGACAGAGTTGATAAAAATCTTCTTTTGTTAATGTAATTAATGATTTTAAATCTAAAATAGTTTTCATTGTCAATTATTATCAATTTTATTCTATTATAGCTAGACAAATATAAGTTTATTTATGCCGACCTACTTATGATAGCTAGACAAATATAAGTAGTGCTTTTGATACTATTTCTCTGTAATAACCAGACTTCAAATACCAGCAGTTTTAAATTCTGTATAGCACTTTTCCACAAAACTTAAGTAACATTTTTGAAATACTTCTGGAGAAAATTTATAAGCGTGCGCTCGGATAATTTCTGGCTGAAAATATGACTGAAAATTTTCAAATTTTTCTATTGCTGCTATCGCAAAATATTGTTCTAGTTTATCACCCACCTAATCTCAGAAAATATACAGAATTTGAGCAGGGTTATAGTTGAAGTCAGAAGTCAGAAGTCAGGGCGAATGGTCATTCGCCCCTACATTCGCAGCACGGACTAAATTTGAGAGGAGCGAGAATATTCTAATAGTAATGGTTAATGATCGGTAGCTTGAAATTCTGTATAGCACTTTTCCACAAAACTTAAGTAACGTTTTTGAAATACTTCTGGAGAAAATTTATAGGCGTGCTTTCTCATAATTTCTGGTTGAAAAGATGTCTGATAATTTTCAAAATTTTCTATTGCCTCTATTAAAGCTATTTCTGTTTGCTCAGGAAACAATAAACCTGTTGCCGAATCTGGATATTTTCTCATATCTAAAACTGTTTCTGTCGCCCCACCAACCCCATAAGCAATAACTGGCGTACCGCAAGCTTGTGCCTCTACTAAAGCCATACCAAAATCTTCACAAGCAGCATAAACAAAGCCTTTAGCCTCTGACATATATTTAACAACTACATCTGCGGGTTGCCAACCCATAATTTTAACATTTTGTTTGGCAAGCTGGCGCAATTCATTTAATTCCCCGCCAGCACCAATAACTATTAATTCTCGCCCCAACTGATTAAAAGCTTTAACAATTAAAGATATTTTTTTGTAGCTAACTAATCTACAAACTGTCAGATAAAAATCTTGTTTCTGACTTTGAAAAGGAAATTTTTCAACTTCTACTGGTGGATAAATTACCTCAGTTTTGCGTCGATAGCAACGCCATATTCTGCGTGCCGTATGTTGAGAATTAGCAATAAAATAGTCTACTCGGTTAGCAGAAATTACATCCCATTCCCGCAGTCTATGTAAAAGATATCTGGTAAAAATTCCAGCCATACCTTTGCCAACTTTACTACTATTTAGATAATCAAAAGTTAAATCCCAAGCATAACGCATAGGAGTATGACAATAACAAATATGCAGTTGATAAGGTGTAGTCAGAATACCTTTAGCAACGGCGTGAGAAGAAGAGAGAATTACATCATATTCTCGCAAATCAAATTGTTCAATTGCGATGGGAAGTAGAGGTAAATATTGTTGTACTCCGTTACGAGCTAAAGGCAAATTTTGTAAAAATGTTTTACCAATTTTCCGTTGATAAAGATAACTTTCAGGATTGCTAGACTCAAAATCAATTAAAGCATATAAATCAGCATCAATATGCTGGAGAATTTCTTTCACAACAAGTTCTGAACCCCCAGTTGCTTTGGGAGTTAACCATTCGTGAACAAGAGCATATTTGAGTTCCACAGTCAACTTTTAATGTGAGGAATTAAACATAACTTTATATTATTTTATATTGCCTTTTTCAAATAGTGAAGATATACAAGTTTATCAATTTTAATAAAAAGAAAATAGCCGATCGATAAAATTTTAAATATACACTTAAAGATACACTATTTTAGAAAAATATTATATTATATTGAAAACTCCGGTAGCCTAAAACTTAAGTAGGTAAGCGGGAATAAACCTGACTAATATAAAAAAATGTAAATTCACCTCAACTCTTGAGATTGCTTTCGGTGATGGAATGCTCAAACCTTCCACTCCGTTCCAGTTGCTTCGGACATAGTGACATTTAATTACCGAATAATTAAGGTTTAAAGCCTCTCCTTTAAAGGGAAAACAAGCGGTCGATCTTCGGAGCTTCCCGCAGGGTGGGATGGCGATGCTTCGGAGCGGCTCTGTAAGAGCGGGTCTCCTCGCTGTCCTCCAATCGACCAAGAGAGAAAAAACTTTCCTTTGAGTCAATCCTTTCCTTGAAAAGAAGAGGTAATTGTTAATTATTAATTATTAATTATTAATTGTTGAAGCCTGGATACTTAACACCTAATACCTAATACCTAATACCGGGGGAAACGTATCTAAATTCTGGAAACCTTTGCCAGTAATTTTTCTAGTATTTAATAAGTACAAATACTCTGGACTATGAAGTTTTTGCTTTTTCAGCACTTCAAAAATAAGATGCGTTTGCCCTTTACCTGCTTCAAGAAGATTGACTATCTCGTCTTCCTAGTTCGTAAACACCACAACTTACAGAAACAATTATTCCAATACTAATCGACCAATTAGTACCTAAAGCAATTTCCACCCCCCAATTACATAAACTTCCTACAATTAAAAAAGGCACAATACTAAAAATAGAAGCATAAAAAGCATTCTGAGATTCTCTAGCTTTCCGCGTTCTTTCAAATTCCTCCTCAGATGTATATAACGATCTTTCCGCGAAATTAAACCAACGGTTAAGCTGTAAGGTCACCCACTCACTCAGAGGAGAAAAACCCCAATATAGGGCCAAAGACCATAAAGATGCTCCGGCGATCGCTGTTGTATTTATCGCTAACCTAAATGGAAAAATTTCTTCAAGTATCATTTTTATATTTTAGATATTAAACAAAATTCTAAATCTTCCAATTATAGCAAACTCCAGTAAAGTATAGAATTTTGACCGAAAAAGTTCTAGAGTCTGAAAGTCCTGTGACTTCAGTACAGCGGTTTCAACTGTCAGTCAAAAAACAGTTGAGTATGGGGAGTTTAGTCAAAAATACCAGAAAAATAGCCTCAAAAGCTTACTTAGCAAAGGTTAAACGTCAAAAAAGCTTGTTTCTGGATATATCTAGGTTTTCCTGCGGAATGCTACGGAAAAAGCCGTTTTTATCCTGTAGATGTATTTCCCTTCTTCACTATGGTTTTCAGCTATTGTTGCCCTCAAAAATATCAAAGTCCCGGTATTGTTTTTTACCCAATATCATAATTTTGACATCCTCTCCGGCCTAAAGGCACGGAGAAACAAAACCGAACCTTAGTTCCTCGGCGGGTTGACGTTTTGCTGGCGCAAAGCTCCGCTAACACTGGGTGCTGCTACCTTGGCAGTAGTCTTACGCTTCCCTCCACGTCCGTTTAATGTCTCCGTTAGCGCAGCTCCTCTGTAGGAGGCATGTCCTCCGGCGACTAATATATTTATTGCTGCATTTTCATCACGGTCGTGCTTACTACCACAATTGAGACATTCCCATTCTCTAATCGAAAGGTCTAGTTTTCCGACTCGAAAACGGCAACATGAACACATTTGAGTAGTAGGTCGAAAACGACTAATTTCTCTAAAATCACGATCCTTTTTTTCTGCTTTTCCTTCTAATAGGGTACGGAATTGTCTCCAGCCTAAATCGCTAATAGCTCTAGACAATTTCCGGTTTTTAATCATACCATAAACGTTTAAATCTTCCAGAATAATCGTTTGGTTTTCACGAATTATTTCGGTAGATAACTTATGGAGAAAATCAGTTCTAGTATCCTTCAGTTTGGCATGTTTGCGCAGCATTCCGTATGAAAATTTAGCCACCCTAAGTCTGGCTTTTTCATACCGTTTAGAACCTTGAGTTTTCTTAGATAATGACTTACTTAACTTTCGATATTTCTTAATCCGCTTCTTTAGTGGTTTTGGTGCATCTATTTTTTCACCATTACTGAATGTAGCAAAAGTTTTTATCCCTAAATCTATGCCTACACAATTGCTAGATTTTGGTAGTATTTGCTGTTGAATTTCTATGACAAAACTGAGAAAGTATCTGGTAGGGGCGCTTGG
>JBARXI010000028.1:0-1796 GCA_049647275.1 Microcoleaceae cyanobacterium | reverse complement strand
GAGTAAGATTGATAGTAAGGAAAAAAGCTGTTTTAACTACTGTACGGGCGATTCGCGAATCGTCCCCTACTGACTACTAAAAATCATACAATCATTCACCAACGCCGTAATTATTAATTATTAACTGTTGAAACTCCTAAATCAGACTTAGCTGCTTCAGCCATAGCCAATAATTTTTCCTCCCATTTTTTCTCCGTATTTTGTGGTAAATATTTTCCCAAAGAACCAAATCCATTTAACTGTAAATACAACTGAGTAGCAATTTTATGTTTACAAATGGTGTGACGATAAAACATATCGGCACAATTACAACCAATATTATTCACTTCAGCAACAGTTCCTTTAATTGGATTTCTGACTACAACACCAATACCAGTCAATTCAACTTCTAACTTTTCTAAAATTGCTCGATTATATCGTTCTAGAAAAGCTTGTATCTCTGAACTAACAAAAAAATAGTTGCCATTGTCAGTGATTATATTAATGCCTAATTTTTTCAGATTATAACTAATAATTTTGTCATAATTATGCTGTTTAATTTGCAAAAAACAAAGCAAACAATTCAGAAATTGGGCTTTAGATAAAAAAGTGCTGCACCGTCCTTTTGAGGTATTATAAATAATTTGGGGAGTTTGACTCGGCCCCACAGTATTAACACTAGAAATCTTAATTTCCAACGGCACTAATAGCTGAATTTCTGAAGTTACCATTGGGGAACAATCAGTTGATATTCTATCAACAGGACTAATCATGATATAATTTCCTTGTTACTTAAAATGTTAACTCAGGCGCTCTATCAAAAAGCCAATTAGATGAGCGCCTTTCATATTACAATTATACTTCAAATATTGAGGAGTGACAACTGCTGTAAAATACTTCAGAGAAAGGATTTCGCCTGTTACTACAAAGAATGAATAGGCAACAGGGCTGGAATAAGGAATAAGAAAGAGGAAAAGTAAGTTAGTAATCGGATTAAATCTAATCCGTACTCAACTAATGTTGGGTTTGCGCGGCCTCAATCCAACCTATAAATATAGCTCAACTAATGTTGGGTTTGCGCGGCCTCAATCCAACCTATAAATATAGCTCAACTGATGTTGGGTTTGGTTGCCTTAATCCAACCTATAAATTATAGATTATGATTTCTGAAAACTGATGTTGGGTTTGGTTGCCTTAATCCAACCTATAAATTATAGATTATGATTTCTCAAAACTGATGTTGGGTTTTGTTACCTCAATTCAGCCTATAAATATAGCTCAACTGATGTTGGGTTTTGTTACCTCAATTCAACCTATAAATTAAATATAGATTATGATTTTTCAAAACTGATGTTGGGTTTTGTTATAGCGTTTCTCGCTCTTGGTGAGGTACAGCTTTCATGTTCTTCCCCCGCTGCCTAAAAACAACGAATTATAGTACTGATAAGGTCTATAATTCGCTTGGTAAACACAGAAACAAATAAATAATTTTCACCACTTCACCTACCACCTACCACCTAACACCTAAAACCAGCAAATTTTGTACCTCATCAGTATGGGAAATGCTATACCTCAATTCAACCTATAAATATAGCTCAACTGATGTTGGGTTTTGTTACCTCAACCCAACCTATAAATTAGAGATGATGATTTCTGAAAACTGATGTTGGGTTTTGTTACCTCAATCCAACCTATAGCAATCCTAAATGATTTGTGAAAAATTTAGATGTATTTATTTTGTCTTCTACCTACCACCTAATACCTAACACCTACCACCTACCACCACCAAAAATTTATAACTGAAATAGGATTGCTAT
>JBARXI010000027.1:0-5042 GCA_049647275.1 Microcoleaceae cyanobacterium | reverse complement strand
TCGGTCGGTACTTTCGACGACACACTGTCTTACCCCTCGTCAAACTGTTTAATGCCGTGGTTCTAGAGCCGGGAACTGGCAAGCATTTCCGGGTAGGAACTTTAACTCTTGCCGATAACGTAGTCCTTCTGGGACGATGGCTGGTCAGCTACCTAAAGCCAGAGGCATGATGCTCCGTCTCTTTAGAGCGGGGTGCTGACAATACTCTATTAAACTCACAATCTCTTATCTTATATCAGTTATTATTAGCAAGGCAAGGATTTACTACTAAAATTTTCCAAAATGCTAGATAGCTTGAACCTGGTTTTTGTCCAAATAGGGCTGGTAGCTCTGTTGGCTTTTTATTTAGCTGCGAGTCTCGGAGCAAACGATGTAGCTAACTCTATGGGCACATCTGTTGGGTCAAAAGCCTTGACTCTCACACAAGCAATTATAGTAGCAGGAATTTTAGAATTTACAGGTGCTGTATTATTTGGTGGTGAAGTCTCTAGTACTTTGGCTACTGGTGTTGTTAATCCGACCATCTTTTTACCAAAACCTCAGATATTTGCTCTGGGTATGGTTTCTGTGCTTATTAGTTGTGGTTTATGGTTACAGTTAGCTAGCAGTAGAGGTTGGCCTGTTGCTTCATCTCATGCCATTATTGGTGCTATTGCTGGATTTAGTTGGGTTGAAGGTGGCTTGGCTTCTGTTAACTGGTCTATTGTTGGCCAGATTTCTCTGACCTGGGCGATTGCTCCATTGGTAAGTTGTATTGTTGCTGGTCTGTTCTATAGTTTAGTTAAGCACTGGATAGTTGACCATCCTAATCCGATTCAACAATTACAGGAGTGGATTCCTTGGTTGAGTGTGGCATTAATGAGTGTATTTGGGATAATAGTTTTACCAAAACTCAGTGCCGCTTTTATTAATAAAATAGGTTTAAGGTTTCCAGCTCATAATTTGTCTATTGCCTTATGGGCGATCGCTACTATTAGCTTGATTTTAATTAGCTGGCAAAAATTAGCTTCTACAACGGAGATAGATCGGAGCAAATACCCCAATCTGATTGAGTCGCATCTGGCACGCTTTCAAGTATTAAGTGCTTGCTTTGTGGCCTTTGCCCATGGCTCAAATGATGTTGGTAATGCTATGGCCCCTTTAGCAGTGATCGTTTATATCTTTCGTACTGGTTCGATGCCCTTGACTAATTTCGATGTTCCTGTTTGGATTTTGGTAGTTGGGGGTACTGGTATTGTTACTGGTTTGGCGATCTGGGGACAAAATGTGATTACTACTGTTGGGGAAAGTATTATTTCTCTACAACCTAGTGGTGGATTTTGTGCGGAATTAGCTACTGCTAGTACTGTATTAGTTGCTTCTAGATTTGGTTTACCTGTTTCTACTTCTCATGCTCTTGTGGGGGCAGTAGTTGGAGTTGGTTTAGTTGAGGGATTAAAATCTATTCGCTTCCAAACTGTGCGGTCTATTGCTTTGGCTTGGCTGATTACTATTCCTGTTGCTAGTGTTTTAAGTGCTGTTATATTTTCACTATTAGTTTATATATTTGTCTAACTCGGTTGCTCGGATGTAAATTGGTTGAAAATCCGATAAAATTGTTTATTATCTGGTTTTTATACTGAAATAAAATTATGTAAATTAGCAAAAAATGGATAAAATTGAGTGGAAATAAATATTTTTAAACTTTAGTTATTTTGATTTTTAATAATATAATTTTGGCGAAGATAATGTAATCTAAATTAACTAAAAAAATGACAATAAAATAAGTTATATAATTCAGGTAATATAGTTTTTTCTGCTGTCTATTATCTTTTGATTTATTGGCAACAATCGTAATTTACCAATGGATAATTGACAATTGACAGTTGATAATTAATTAATCGGGTTTAAAGCATCTTTTTTTCAGAAGAAAAGCGGTCGGGGGATGGCGAGGATACCTCGCCATCCCACCCTACGGTTCGCTTTGCTTTTTCCTATCGGAATGCTCCGCAAACATGTCGCTCCGCGAAGAGCGCAGTTGTGCGCCAGCATGCGCGACCGCTTTTTTTGCTTTCACTAATTCATCATTTTTAGCCCGATTCTTTTTCCCTCGTCTTTTTCCAACTTATTTCAGCCTCTTTCAGTAAGCTATAATAACTTTGATTGGATTCAAAAACTACGTCATATTGCTTGGTGTAAATACTTTTGCAAAGGGTAATCTTAGATAATCTTGTTCTCTAAACCACTCAATTGTTTTGTCTTTTTCTTCGGGCTTTAAGTAACCAAGTCTTCCTTTATATTGAAGCCTTAAACTTTCTACGCCCTGAAAAAGCGCTCTGATTTTCCATCGACTGATAAAACTGTGAGAAACTTTTAATAATTCTTTGACTTCACGATCGGATTTTCAGGGCTTAATCATTTTTACCCCCAAGGCTATGCCTAATTTATTTGGACTCTTTTGTCTTATTGATAAAATCATCTACTTCATCTATAATTTTGATTATTTATTGTTTTCATGGAGATGTTATTATTACTATTATATCTGTTACGACCTATTTAGGAGTGCTATATTATTTTCAAATTATTTGGAAAAACCAAAATTTTAATCAGTTCATTAATTGATAACTATAGAGATTATTTTGATAATATTGATTCCATGAAAAAATTAGGATAAAGTAAATTATTAATTACCAAGAATGTTTAACCCAAGAGTATTTCCATAATAAATGTTGCTATCAAAATCAACCAAACAGTTTACAAAATAACAACTTTATGGTTATCACCTGAGACCCATCATGGAAAGGATATTTATAGCTTTGATCCTCAACTAATTTTATCTAGGAATATCCCGGTATAATTTTTAATTTAGCGGTGCATTGTTCCTGTAGGTAAATAGATAAAAGAATTATAGAAGTTAAAACAGTTATAGCAGTTATAGGGAAAATGAATACTAAACCCCCAAATCAAGGAGCCGAAACTCCCAAATCAGCAGAAGAAGTCTTGAAATCAGTCATTGAAGACTTGGACAGTTTTCGTCAAAATATGACAAATCAGTTTAGCGAAGATTTACAAAAGTTAAGGGTTGAGAAACAACAACTTAGTCAAGATGTAAATAGGCTACGAAAGCAATATGAACAGTTACAATCTCAACAACTCGAATCTCTATCTCAGCGACAAATAGCCCAACAACAACTATGGCTGAAGCAATTGGCCCAAGTGCTGGCTAATAACTTGCAGCAACAGTTAGGCCAGAAAATTAGAGAGTTAAGAGAAAATGGTGAGCCACTAAGATTAGAACCCCGTGGTATTCCAGAGGGGGAGTTGTCGATGACTAATCCTCCTGGAAATAGTTACCAGGCTCCTACTACTGAGTTTGAAGAATCTGTATCTGCAATTCTTAGCAGAACTTTTGAGACATTACAAGAGGATTTGGATAGTTACCATAGTCACCTCTCTCAACAACTGAACAATATGCATGGCATGGAAAAGCAGGGGGAGATGATTCTGGAGACTTTGGTCAGTCGTCTGAGGGCGGAAGTAGAAAATACAGGTGGGGTTTCATCTGGAGCTAGGGAAATTTCTCAATCTGGGTCTAGTAAGTCAGAAAATACGGTTTCTCCAGGAACATCAATGCTAGCTACTCCTACTGTGAGACCTCCAGAGCCACCCCCTGCGCTTGAGCCTGAAACTGCTGCTCAACCTAAGCTGCCTAAATCTGCTTCCCAGGTTCAGGTTGGTCTAATTTTGGCTTTGCTTTCAGCAACGGTGCTATCTTTATTTAATGTTTGCCTTAAAATTATCTTGGATACTCCTCCACAGCCACGGATGATTTTCGGTCTGTTCCCGATAGAAGGATTGATTATTCCTAATTTTGGGAATTCTTTGTTAATTCTGTTACTGAGACTGATAGTAGTAATGTTGTTGATGCCTCTAGTCGCTACTTTTCTCTATCCTGCTGTTTGGGGTGATATTGAGCGTTTTATCAAATCTAAGGATTTTTCTCTGTGGGGGAAAGTTATTGGTAGTGCTTTCTTTTTGTTTTTATCTCAGGTTTTGATATATATCTCAATTGGAAGTATACCTACTGGGATTGCGATTACAATTTTCTTTATTTATCCGATTATTACTGTATTGGCTTCTTGGGGATTGTTTGGCGATCGCCCTTCTGTGGTACGTATATTTGCTATGGTTGTGATTTTTTTTGGGGCATTTCTGACGTTGCCTAGTGGGGTAGTTGAGGGTAATTTTCAACAAGGAATTTGGGCTGCTGTGGGTGCTGGTATAACTTTTTCTGGATATGTTTTGCTGACTCAGATGGCTGCAGGAAAGCTTCATCCGATTCCTTTTAGTTTGGTGAATTTTGCTGGAATTTTTGTATTTTCTGCTTTGAGTTTAATGATTCCGTTACCGTCGGAGTGGGATGTGAGTATCGATCCTACTATTTGGCCTGGTTTAATTGTTGGTGGTATTGTTTTAGGGGTTTTTACTTTATTTAGCTACTTGTTAAATAATTTTGCGATTAGATTTGCCGGGGCAGCAAGAGCGTCTATTATTGGTACTTCTGGGCCGGCTTTAACTGCTTTGTTTGCTTTTATTATGATTCAGGAGGTTTTGGGTCTGCCACAAATTTTAGGAATGATATTAGTAATTATTGGTGTGGCTGCGATGAGTTTTGAAAGAATGTTTACGGCAAGGAAGAAGGCTAGTTAAGTTTTTTTCAATAGTTAGATCGCCTAGATTTAAACTCAAGTCTTAACTAGAAATGATCGGTAGTTAGGACTTTTATTTTTTCTAGCGGTACGCATCTACGGCGAGTACATTCCTCTACTCTCTTTGTCGCCAAATGTATTTATGCTCCTCAGTTTTTTTGTTACCTAGTGTTTTAGGATGGTGAGTCTATGACATTTTCTGAGCCTCCAACTATTTGGGGTGGGGAGGAGAAACCCGAAATCCCATCTGTGAAAATCACCATTTTTTGATGGCGTTCAAAATGATTAATGGATGATTCTAGACACTTCGATCTTTGTCGCCAAATGTATTTATGATCTTGAAGTTTTTTTGTT
>JBARXI010000026.1:0-13929 GCA_049647275.1 Microcoleaceae cyanobacterium | reverse complement strand
GAATTTGTGGATTCTGTTTGGTCTGATTCTTCTGTTTGAGTTGTGGTTTCAGTTACAGGTGAATTTGTGGATTCTGTTTGGTCTGATTCTTCTGTTTGAGTTGTGGTTTCAGTTACAGGTGAATCTGTAGATTCTGTTTCGTCTGATTCTGTTTGAGTTGTGGTTTCTTGATTCTCTGAATCTGTAGTAGTTTCTTCAGAGTCATAATTTTGTTGTGGTTGAGAGCTTTCAATTTGTTTGAGATTAAACCCACCTGGTAGGGATCGACCGGGTGAAACAGTAAATTGCCCATCTGTAATTGCTCCTACCGATCCATTTGTCGTAGCATCCCCAACTGTAAAAGTTGTTTTTCCAGTCTCAATGGTAATATCTCCCCCCACTAATTCTGCTGCAGTGGAAATGCTGGTAATATTCTGGCTTTTGTCTTGAAAAGTACCTGTCACCCTCAACGCGTTATCTGTGGTAATTTCCACATTACCACCTCTATTTCCGCCTTCAGCTTGTATAGAAGTAACCTCAATATCATTTGCAGCATTGAATTTAACAGCTCCAGCATTTCCAGATGTGGCACTAGAATTTATTCTACCCGTACTAATACGATCGCCTGCCTGAACTTGAATATTTCCTCCCCCACTAATTCCGGTAGCAGTTAATGCTCCTGTTTCTACAAAACCACTATTACTTTTGACATCAATATTTCCAGCACTACGATCGGATGAAGTTGTAGACACATCACCAATATTGACATTACCCTGACTGCTAGTAATGCTAACTCCTGCGGGCGAAGTAATATTTCCTGTAGTCACATCAGTATCAGCATTTAGAGTAATGGTTGCATTATCTCTGCCAGTTATTGTACCTGTACCTGTAATCGTTTCTGCTTGAATATTCGTCGGGTCGTTGAATATCACTCCATTTTGATTACTGTCATTTCCTGGAGAAATATTAATAGTACCTGAATTATCAGATTTCCCAATCGTAATAGACTCAAAACCATTTGCCAAAGTTGCTAAATCTGCCGTGGTCAGATGTAGGGGGAAACGACCGTTTTCCTCTGTATTTTCAAACCCTCCCAGAGTAATATTTTGATTTTCTGAAGCTGGTTGTAGAGTCAGTCTACCATTACTGCTAATACTATTTTCTCCGCCTAAAAGATTAATTTCATCACCACTAAGAACAATGTTGCCACTTTCTGGGCGATCGCTTGATGTTAATATGCCACGAATAGAAAGAGTATTTTGAGCTGTAATATCTATATTTCCACCACTTTGCTTACCATCAGCATTAACACTTTCGGTATCAATATCAATAGCAGCATTCATACTCACATTTCCCCCCCTACCATTAGCAGAAGTAGAGTCTATATTTGATTGATTTGTATCAATACTACCTGTATAACTATTAATCTCAATATTTCCCGCTCCAGATTCTCCACTGGAACGAATTTCTCTAGTAATAATATCTCCCTCAGCCTGAAGATTAATATTTCCACCACGGCTTTCTACCGTAGTGTTTGAGTTAGCAGTAGATAAATTATTAGTATTAATAGAATCCTGACTACTAGTGATATAAAGTTCTCCACCTTGAGTATTTATATTTCCAGTTGTTATCGTCGTTCCAGAAATACTAATCGTAGCTCCATTAGTATTAATAGTCTCTTCTGCATTCATCGTAAAAGAGCCTAAATTATTTTGGTCGCCATCAGCTATAAAAGAAATTTTACCTATTGTATTTTCAAAGCTGAATTGAGCCTCAGACAAATTGCCAATCAAGATTCCATTAGATGCTTTAAACCTAATATTTGCCTCACCAGAGATATTTTCTATTGCCGATTTTGATATGTGAGATTCTGTAGGAACTTCTGCTATTAAATAATTACTTTCGCTGCTAATATTCCCATCTAGAATATTAATCTTATCAGCATTCAATGATAAATTTCCCGGAGTACCAAAAGAACCTAAACTAACACTGCCATCAAAAATCAAACTTCCTTCACTAGAAACCTCTACCAAATTTGTCGTAGAATTTTGTTGTTCAGAATCAGACCGTTCCTCCATACTACCATTAGCTTCTATATTCCCAAAAAAGCTAGTCGCTTCATTACTCCAAATAACTACATTACCACCCTCACCCAGAAAAGAATTAGCAGAAATTTTTGTGCTTTCATCTATATAAGTACGAGTAGCATTAGGAAAAGTTCCTAAACCTTGAGAATCCCCACCAATTCTAATATTTCCACTACCATAAATACCCGAAGCATTAATATCTGCTCCAAACAATCCCACTTTTTCTCCAAAAATATTAACTCTACCTGTAGTAGATAAATCCGAATTTTCCGCCCAAGAAACATCAACAGAACCAGACACAATAGCTGTACCTGAACCTGTAGAAATTACTTGATTTGACCCAGTTAAAACTATTTGATTATCATCATTAACCTTCACTCCACTCGCCATTTCCATTACCTCACTACTACCAGTTAAAAGTTCAGGCAGAGACAAAGGATTTAAAGGTTGTAATTCTTCTGATGAATCAGTTGTATCTGTATTTTCAACTTCCAGATTTTCCGTTTCTATTTCTAAACTTAATAAACGCCCTTCCTGACTAATCCGAACTAACTTTTCTCCAGGAATTGCAGAGATTGTAATCTCACCTCCAGGAGCAGATATTGTACCTGTATTAATTATCGTCCCCCCCAATAAAGTTATATTTTCTCCCGGTTCAACTGTTAACTCACCTTCATTTAAAATTACTCCAGGGGTACTCATTGGAAAAGAAAAAGCACTAGGATTTCCAGTTAAAATATCATAATCATTTGTACCAGTAGAATTAAACCAACCAGAACTAAAACCAATACCAGATCCAGTAGTCACGACAAAAGATGCAGGTACATCTAATCTGGCATTTGCACCAAAAATAATACCTGCAGGATTCATAATAAATAAGTTAGAATTTCCCCCCGTTACCTGAATCAAACCATTAATTATAGAAGCATCTCCACCATTTACACGAGTTAAAATATTTTCGATATTAGGCTGGGATATAAAATTAACAATTTGATTTTGTTCCAGATTAAATCTAGTAAAACTGTGGAAAAGATTGCGATTATCTCTCGACTGCTTCCCTCCTGTAACATCAAACTGAGTTTGACCGCTATTTCCTGTTGGTGTTACCGGAGTTACTACTGTATTAGTCGAATTTTGTTCGGGCACAATTGATTGAGCTAATGCCATCTGAGATGATAAAATTTTCCATGGCAGCATCACAGAAATATCCCAAAGCCAAAGCCCAGTTATAGGAACAGCTATGAGAATCTGGTAAATTTTACAGGTGGGTACATAATTCATCAGTTTTTAATATTTTTGTTATCTGTATCATATAAACCTTTCTTAGTCAAGAAAAAGCTAAGATTTCAATATTTGATTATTTGATTATTTAATTTTTCTAGCCACTTGTTGTTAGTCTAGTTTAATTCTCAGTCTAATCTATAGTTTGGATAATTACCAATCCAAGCAACAAGCAACAGGTTCTAATTTAATCTAGATATATTTCAACTACCACCTAATTCTTAACACCTTCTAGATATGCGTTTTATTGGCTTAACTGGCGGTATTGCCACAGGAAAAACTACAGTTTCCAACTACTTGAGTAAAAATTATCAGATACCAATTTGGGATACAGATATTTATGCCCGTGAAGCAGTAGAACCAAATTCAGAAATTTTAGAAAATATTAGAAAACGCTACGGTGCTACTATATTATTGCCTAAAGGTAGCTTAAATAGACAAAAATTAGGAGAAATCGTTTTTAATAACCAAACAGAATTGCGTTGGTTAGAGCAACAAATTCATCCTTATGTACGCGATCGCCTCAGCCAAAATATTCAGCAGTTTCGCGTAGAAAATAGTCAACCCGGGCAGAAAAACTTAGCTGACTTAACATCTATAAGAGCTAATAGTCAATCCCCCACAGCAGTATTAGTAGTGCCACTACTATTTGAAGCCAAAATGACTGACTTAGTAACAGAAATATGGGTAATATATACTTCACCCCAACAACAAGTCGAGAGACTAAAGAAACGCGATGGGCTGACTCAACAACAAGCCCATAGTCGAATTAATCATCAGATGTCTATACAAGATAAGTGCCAAAAGGCTGATGTAGTGTTGGATAACTCATCCACCCTAGAAGTATTGCTTAGACAAATAGACTCAGCCTTTTTTTAAATACTTAATCTGTTGAAAGGTTGATAGTTTGGATAAATTGTAAAAATTAAACCAAATTGTTCTCTTTTTGATATATTTTCCTTTCCTAGTTCTGTTGGTCTCTATAGCATTTTCCATTACCATGCAGGACTACCCATATTCGGATAATTAATGATAAAAAACTTTCTCCTCCTCTTCCTTCTTCGCTTGTGAGGAGGAGACTCTTCCGTCGTATCGTTATTTATAACTGTTCAACCGGAGACGATCGGAACTTAGGCATTTTTGGGTTCTAAACACTACATATCTAAGACGTTATAGTTTTGATTCACTACATATAGTGTCTTTGCCTAAGTCTTGATGATATAACTCCTGTAGGGGACACGGCAGTTTTCCTCTACTGCTGACTCCTGAAAGTCGCAATTCAACCGCTCCCTTACTTTATTCAGATAATTAATAGACATCTCCACCAAAAGAGGGAGTAGGGAGTAGGGAGTAGGGGGAAATAATTGATAATTTCTGGGCGATAATTGATTTTATTTTTTATTTTCACGCCTATGTCTAATGATAAAAAACTTCTCCTCCTCTTGTTTGTTTTTTCTTCGCTTGTGAGGAGGAGACTCTTCGGTCGTGTCGTTATTTATAACTGTTGAACCGGAGACGATCGGAACTTAGACATTTTTGGGTTCTAAACACTACATATCTAAGACGTTATAGTTTTGATTCACTACATATAGTGTTTTTGCGTAAGTCCTAATGATATAACTCCTGTTCAACTGGACACGATCGGAACTTAGGCATTTTTGGGTTCTAAACACTACATATCTAAGACGTTATAGTTTTGATTCACTACATATAGTGTCTTTGCCTAAGTCCTGATGATATAACTCCTGTAGGAGAAACGGCAGTTTTCCTCTACTGCTGACTCCTCAAAGTCGCAATTCAACGGCTCCCTTACTTGACTCGGCACATCATAACCAATCACTAATTAGGGTAAACCCTATTTATTCTCTTAGCGGCAGCTTTGCGTCAGCAAAAGTATTGACTGATATTGGAACTTTGCATTTTTGGGTTGAAAAAAGTGCCAACTTTTCGGTGGAAAAAGGTCAATTTTCTAGTATTTTGGGATGATTATGGCAGAAAAATTGAGTAACAATTTTCCCGACTAACTCCTCTATAATTCCCCATTCCTCCTGACTCCTGACTCCTGACTCCTGACTTCTCATATTAGGTTGTAGGTAAATCAGCCAAGCAGATGAAAATTTATCATATCTCAACGGCCCAAATTTTGTTGAGCTAGAAAGAATTTTGCTTATTTAATCCTGAAAATACTGTCATATTTTTGTATCAGATAGTAGAAAATCCTAGATAAACAACTCCCATGAGTCTCTACACCTGTGTTTATATTTGCATCATAATTTTGCTCGGCTTCGCCTGTAAGCTTAACAACTTTCAGTTAATTTATTCAATCTCAAATATCCGACAATTATTTACTCAAGTTACATCATATTATGATGAACGTGGTAGTGGACGTTGTGAAGCATAATTAATTTAAGTTTAGTTAAGAGAGTTAGAAGACCTAAAAAAAATTATTTGTTTGCCTACTCTAACTCTCTATTGAATTATCTGTCTGATTAATCCTATGGGTTAAACCAACTTTAATTTGATAGCAAATTATTCTAATTATTGAGTTACAGTTAAGGTTGAAAAACTGACTAGTTAAAAACAAATATTTCACCCACCATTTATATACATTTTTTCCAAAAGATGGAATGTATAATTAATTATTGCGATTGTAACCATGCTGAGGCTTTTTTTGCATTTTTACGTTAATTATTTCTAAGTCTAATTAATTGAATAACTATCTTGATGAACTCAAAATAAAAGTTTTCAAAATAACAATATTACCCTCATCAAATATTTAATTTATTGAATGATTGCGGATAATTATCTAGACAAAATTTACTGGTTAAATGCTTAATGATTTGTAATATGTGACAGAGGAATATTCCCGGTTGAAACAACAGCAGAAAAGAATAAAGGAATGTCAACCTTTACCAAATGTAAGACAATGCCAACCCATATAATTTCGTTGATGTGTCTAGACATTATGCTCTGTACAAGTATTTTGTATGAACCTGCCTTCAGCAGTTCAGCTCCTCAATACATATTCAATACTGACCAACAAACACTATTAGTTTATAGTCCGGAAACAGCTCCTAAACCAGGTGAAGAGAGAAGAGATACTACTGATTCATAGGTAGGGCTTACCGATTAGCTCTAAAAGTATTTATAGATTGAAGCTTTAACCTTTTTTCTGGCAAAAAAAGTGCCAGCTTTTAGCTCGTCAAAGCTCAAAACCTTTACATTTTGACCAAACAAGGACGCAAAAATCGAACATACTATCATTCCTCCTACCTCCTCTTTCATCCATATTCCTCCTGACCAAAAGAAAAGAAAAATTTTTCTTTTTAGTCAATCCTTAGTCAATCCAATCCGTTGCAACAATTAATAATTATTAATTGTTGCACCCTACTCCTGACAAAAAGACTTTTTCAGCAAACCCTATGTATATATTCTAGGTTTTATAGCACTATGCAAGTAGGGCGCGGACATTTATAAATGCTCCGCAAAGAGCATTTGCTCCGGAAAAACTCAGTCGATTACTTCTGAATTCTGTCGGGGTAATTCATGTTTGCAGAGCATTCCTTCAGAAATTACCCCGACAGACTTCTGACTTGCGCGTAGCGCTATACCATATAATTTTATCCGGTAGTATTCAGCCTTTAAAAAATTGCATCAAGCTAATTTAATTTAGTTGAAAAATAAAAAAAAATCTCCAATATTTTTCCCAAATTTCAAGATATATAACACAAGTCATAAGTTGTAGTCACGACTTATGACTTATTAATTAATCCGAGTAAAAATATAGAGAGATATTGACATACTCCCGACGCCCTTGCTTGAGCGAGCCCCGCGGTAGCGCTTCAACCCGCACGCGGAGTTGCAGTTTATACTCCAGGTGATGTCCTCCCCCTGTCTCCATCAGTATACCATGTTCTGGCTCTCCCATACGGCGCTGAATCGAATATTACAGCGCGGGACTTCCCGCCAGGAAAGTTAAACCGGATGTAATGATTAATCAAAAATTTTCCTGATTCCAAACGGAGATTGAGAATAAACAAATATAAACTGTTCTACAATCTCTCAATCATGCAAAAATATATAGTTTCAATCCTTCTGCTGAGTTCTTTATTCTCTGGCGTCAGTATTATTCCGGAAATTAGTTCAACACAGCAAGCAAAATTCAAATTTGAGCACAATAACTTATCAGAACTTACTGCTCAGAAAGAGCCAAAAGACATCGTGCCAGGCAAAGGTCGCAGAAGCGAAGAAAATCAAGAAGCTAAAAGTCGAAATACTCAGCTTATTAATGAATTTGTTTAGAGAATTAATAGAAATTTGAGCGAATTAATGTTGCAAATCATCATAGTAGGGGCAACTTCCTACGGAACCCTCCGCAAATATCAGTTGCCCCTACTTTATTTCGATGTCTGCTAGATTGCGGGGCAAGATGCTCTACCTAAATCAAGCCTTAGGTTTATTACCTTGAAACGCTCAATAGCTACTATCGGAAATAACTTTAAATTATTCAACAGAAGCATCAGTTCTACTGAACTTATCCAAACCAGAAGGCACACTTGTTGCGAGGAACGAAGCAATCTGCGAGGTAACGTTTGCGGAGTATTCGGACCGAAAGCAATCTACCCAACCTTTGGCGCGGGCTTTGGAGACGAGCTTCGGTGCTTTGCTGACGCTACGCTACGCGTTTAATGTCGCGCAGCGAAACATTGAGACTCACGCTCCCGCAGTCTGTAACCTTATTTTCAAGAGCAGGCTTAAAATCGCTGGGAACTCCACCTACTCATTTAAATATAAATAACAGAAGCTTTGCGATTTACCACTAAAAAATTTGAGAAAAAGTAGATTTGAGTATTATATTTAGGTAGGATTTTAGCTTCTGTTTTAACTCCTCAATAGCTACTATCGGAAATAACTTAAAATTATTCAACAGAAGCATCCCCCCCAATAACAACATTCCGAATTCGCAAACTCGGTCCGCCACAACCGACAGGTAAACCGTTTTGCCCGCCTTTACCACAACCGCCCGACTCATCCCAATAAAAATCATCACCGATCGCCTCAATATCAGCCAAAGTGCTAAACACATTCCCAGAAAGAGTCACATCTCGCACAGCTTCCGCCACCTCCCCATTTTTAATCATCCAAGCTTCACCAGCACTAAAAGTAAACATCTCCCCATTCGTCATCCCACCTGACCAGTTACGCGCATAAACCCCCTCTTTAATATCAGCAAACAAATCCTTAACTGCCGTCTTTCCAGGTGATATCCAAGTATTAGTCATCCGTACCAACGGCGGATAATGATAGTCAAGACAACGCGCATTACCAGTGGGGGTTTCTCCCAACTTTCCTGCTGTTTCCCGCGAGTGCAAACGCCCGACTAAAACACCATCTTTAATCAACTGGGTAGTAGTTGCCGGAGTACCCTCATCGTCATAAATGTAACTACCTCGATGCACTTCACCCTCCTCTTTATTAAGTAAGGGTGGAACCGCAGCACCATCAAATATTTGTAAGTTCTCAGGGCCAAATTTCCGACCTATAGTCATTACTTCCAGTAGATCGGGATTTTCATAAGCCATATCTGCCTCCGAAAGATGACCAAATGCTTCGTGAACAAACAGACCCGTGAGAATAGGGTCAATAACTACGGTGTAAGTATTTCCCTTCACTATGGGCAAAGCTAGAGAATTAACAGCCCTCTGAGCAGCAGTACAAACCTGGTCATCCAAATTAGTTAAATCTTCATAAGCTTTTCGAGAGCCAGTAGTTTCCCTACCAGTTTGTACGGTTTCCCCATCCCTGGCAGTGGCAGCAAAACGCATTTCCATATCTGACCAGGCTTGTTCTAGCATCGTTCCTTCTGAGGTCGCCAGAATAATTTTTTGCCTACTGTCCCCATAACGAACTGAGACAGTGGCAATGCGATGGTCAACACTCCGCAAAACTTGACTATAGCGTTCACACAGGTCTTTTTTATCAGCTAAGGAAATATGTCGGGGGTCTGTACCTGTTAAAGGAACAATATGGGTAGCTTGAATTATCGGTATCGGAGCCAGAATAGTTTCTTCTTCCCCAATGAATTTGGCTGAAGCGATCGCCTCTTCGATTCTGTCTTTCAAGGTGGACAGTTGATTAAAACTGGCAAAACCCCAACCTCCTTGATAACAGGCTCGAACTTGACCGCCGATGGAAAGACCTTCACTCAGGGTTTCTATTTTGTTACCGCGCAATAAAATATCGGTTCCCTCGGATTCTTCTAAGCGAATGGCCAAATAATCCACTTGAGCACCATAACGAGTAATTAGGTCAGATAATAGATTTTTTGCGTCAGTTAGCAATGTAGACATTAAAGATTTTGGTAATTAAAAGAACTTTATCAACAGATTTGGTAAGTTAAAACAGATTGTACAGGTAGGTAGTGTCGATCGATATCCTATGGGAGTTGATTAGCATTTTTTACCAAAACTACAGCCTTTTTTGCCACTCAAAAACTGACACATGAGGAGCTTGATTTACCAGGAATATAATGGCTACATATAACCCATTTGGTATCTTTTTCAATAAAGAGTTTTGTTTAGTAGGAGTCTGTAGGGGTAATTCATGAATTACCCCTACAGGAGTCACCGAGTCAGGAGGCGCGGAGTTTTAGGAGTAGGGGGAATTTCGGGAGAAGCATTTGCGGAAAATTAAAGAGCGAGGGCTGATTTTTCTCTCAAAACTGATGCTTAAAATACTTGCCAATAATGATTATATAGACCTCAAATGGGTTCTAGACAAAAGTTTGTATTACTTTTGACTTTTGACCATGGTCATTTTTACTCCAATTTTAACTTTTTGTAACAATTAGAACCGGAGATTGCGGTGATTTAGTTCGGTTCTACCAATATCTTCAATAGTATTATTACCGATACCCTAAGTATTAAGGTCTGTCATGGGGGCGACTATATTTTCTTTGTATCAACAGCAAAGTGAAATTCTCTCAGAAAATCTGGACCCATAAGTTAACACATTAAAATTTCTTTATTTTTACTTTGACTTATAGTTTTTGACTTTTGACTTATAAAAAATGGACAATTACTTATTACCAACTTTAAGTGACGTTTTTGCCCTAGAGACGTCCAATCATGATTTACCTCTCAAAGAGGAGGAATTGGCAAGAGAAAATCCCCCACCCTACTCAAGGGAGCGAGACCGCGATTTGCGCTCCAAAGCTGAGAGGGAGTGGTATGGTGCGATCGCTGCTGTTAATCAACTGCTGCAACAAGAAATAGTTACAGCTAAAGAAACAGAATATAAAACTAACTCGGAATATTCCACTCCTTACTCATTATTTTCAGATATAAAATCCTATCAGGGATTAGTATTATCAGCTCCGACACCTGTTTTGACAGACCTTAGTCTAAGCGAGCGTTTTGCCACATCAGTATTTACCACTGAAATCTCCGAGAGTTTAGACTGGTTATCTGTAAACACCCGACATACTTTGCCTTTATTACCAGCAGCAGATGGGGTAAAATCACGGTTTTCTTCTACTCCTATATTGCCTCTATGGAGTAGAGACCCTTTAATCAATGAGCAGTTTTGTTTGGTTTTAACTGCCGAGTTTAGTTTAGTTATGGTGTTGGGAAAAAATGCTCTAGGTAAACCAGCGTTTCTATTTTCTTTTGACCCAGAAACAGTATGGCAAGCTTGGATGGTGTTAAGAAAAAGAGTTTTATTGCCTACCTATTGTGCGACATCTAATTCTGAGAAAGCTCAAAAATTAATCTCTCAATGTTCTCATAGATTAACTATTTTAGATAATTTAGTTGAGCAGTTTACACCAGTTGCTCCTGACTACAAACTTGTGATGAATTTTAGCCGTTTATTGCTCAAAAATTTGCCAGGAGAAGATAGTAAAAATGAAAGATTAGAAGTAAATATTGGTAGGAAAAATAAACATAAACAAGAAAGCTTATCACTAAAATCTACTATTGAAAATATTAAATCTCCCGATGTAGAATTATTACAGGCGATCGCTCACGAAGTTAGAACGCCTTTAGCAACAATTAGAACATTAACTAGACTGTTATTAAAACGTCCTAATTTAACTCCAGAAATAATTAGGAAACGCCTCCTAATGATTGATGCTGAATGTACTGCCCAGATTGACCGCTTTCATCTAATTTTTCGAGCAGTAGAGTTGGAAACTAGGCAACGCTCAAAGGAACAAAATAAACATTTAAATTTAACAACTATTCCTTTGGCTAAAGTATTTGAAGATGGCGTACCTCGTTGGCAAAAGCAAGCCAATCAAAGGAATCACACTTTAGATGTGACTTTACCTCCGAAAATGCCAACAGTTGTGAGCGACCCAACCATGCTTGACCAAGTATTAAGTAATTTGATTGAAAATTTCTCTAGAAATTTACCTTCTGGCAGTCATATTCAAGTGGGAGTAATGTTAGCAGGAAGTCAACTAAAGTTACAACTTGAATCTCATTCTGATTCTGAAGGAAATAGTCATTCGCCGTTTACGAGTTCGACTAAAACACCTTTGAAATCTATCGGACCTTTACTAATGTTTCAACCTGAAACTGGTAGTTTGAGTTTGAATTTGAAGGTGACAAAAAATTTGTTTGAAGCCATAGGTGGAAAATTAATAGTTAGGCAACGTCCGAAAAAAGGTGAGGTAATGACTATTTTTTTGCCAGTACAGTAATAAGGTCAGGACTTATGCAGATTGAAGATTGTAGGGTGCGTTACAACGCACCTAAGCCACGACTAAGTAGCTCCACCTAATGAGCAGAAGAAAACCAAATTTTTCCCTCACCATGTTAATAAATTTCCACAAATCTACTAGAAGTACTATCATTCAAGTTGGTATAATACTTATATTTTTCCTATGTTCCTAAATTTCCTAAATTAGTTCTTTCAGTTTGCCCCGATTAAATAGAATATCTGAGAATATTATCTAATAACTAACTTAATCTGAGTCTAATTTTAGGAGGCTGGAAATTATGGACCCTTTTACTACCGCTGCTGTGGCACTTGGTACTGTAGTTGGTACAAAAGCTTTGGAAAAGACAGGGGAAAAAATTGGGGAGGTGGTTTGGGATAAAAGTGCTAAGTTTCTAGAAACTCTCAAACAAGAGTCTCCCAATACTGTGAAGGCGATCGAACAAGCGCCAGACCAACCTTTGGATTATGGTCAGGCAGTTTTGGAGGTGGAGCAGGCAGCAACAGAAAATCCTGATGTGGCTCAGAGAATGCAAGAATTAGCAACAGCAGCAAAGGCAGACCCAAATCCAAAACTAGCTGAAATTCTACAAGAGATAGCTGAAGAATTAAAATCTCAAAAGTCATCTATGCCAAAATTGGAAAAACTGGCAGATAAGATAGGACAAGTTGCAATTCAGGGTGGTAAAGGAACAATTCAGAATCAGACATTTTGATCGAAGGTTAACTTTCAATGACTGAAGAATCTGGCAAATTTGCTGACAAAGTAGGAGCTTACGCTGCTTCGGGCGGTAAAGTTTATATTGAAAATCAATATATTACTGAGAAGCAGAATGCTAGTGGTGAAACTGAAATCAAGTTAGACTGGCATTCTGTCTGTCGGGATATTCTCAATCAACAAAAGCTCACTAGCAATTCCCTGTTCCACGATGATGAGGAGGCAAAAAAACACCGAGAACAAATTTATGTCCCCCTGGCACTGGTGGAGCGGAAAAAATCAGAGAAACAAAAAAAGCCAGATAAAAAAGAAGACGAATTATCTCCCGAACAGGGAACGAAACTTTATGAACCCCAATATGAAGAAAAGCAAAGATTTACCCACAATACTTTCTTAAAAGAGATTTTACAGCAAAAACAAGGCAAAAGTCAAGGTCAAAGAATTTCTTTAATTGGAGAACCGGGGGCGGGAAAAACTACTCTGCTGCAAACTATTGCGAGTTGGATATTAGAGCAAGAGTTGGGTTTGCCTGTGTGGGTTTCTTTGGCTGATTTGACTCAAGGTGGGAATTTGCGGAATTTTGAGGATTATTTGTTGAATTCTTGGCTGCCTTTTTCTCCAGATAAGCGTCAGAAAGTGGGAGAGAATTTTACCGAACAATTTGAACGAGGGCGAGTGTGGTTGTTGTTGGATGGGGTGGATGAAATTGCTACTTCTGGCAGTCAGACTTTGCAGAATATTTCTGGTCAACTTTCCGGGTGGGTGGGTAAAGCGCGGGTGGTGTTGACTTGTCGTCTGAATGTTTGGCAGGCGGATGTGAATGCTTTGTCTGATTTTGAGACTTTTCGGTTGTTGGATTTTGATTATCCTCAGCAGGTGCATCAGTTTATTGATAATTGGTTTAATCCCCCCCGGCCCCCCTTTGAAAGGGGGGGGCAAGAGCAAGCCTCGCAACCTTTTGAAAGGGGGGAGAATAATGGCGGAAGGGAGAATAATAAGGGCGATCGCTTAAAGGTGGAATTGGGTAAAGAGGAAAAAGCGCGGGTGCGAGATTTGGTGCAAAATCCTCTGCGGTTGGCGCTGTTGTGTCGGAGTTGGCAGTTATATGAGGGAAGTTTGCCGGAGACGAAGGCGGAATTGTAT
>JBARXI010000025.1:0-3642 GCA_049647275.1 Microcoleaceae cyanobacterium | reverse complement strand
TCCGGATGATTAGGTATAATAAAAATGTTCTCCTGTCGCTCTCGAAAGAATATCCCAAATTTCTGCTCCTATTGAGTTTTCCCTCTTGAATTTACACCTACCACCTACCACCTACCACCTACCACCTCAGAACTTTATTATCACTTATTAAGCGGACATGATATAACATCGCTGATAGGGGCTTTCTGCATAAAAGTTACAAAAATCGATCCATCATTTCAAAGTTGACAGACTACTAGCTCTGAAGATATTTTACTTTACCCGATTGTGCCGCCCCCGTGGCAATCTTTGCCTGACCAATCTTGCTACTTGATTGTTGCCTTACCGAAAAGCTCCACCTAAAGCTAATATCATGTCCGCTTAATAGCGCGATAAAAAATTTTCTTCTCCTTTTTCCTTCTCCTTCTTCTTCCCTACTGACTGATAACTGATAACTGAAATGACTCCTCCGTCGTTATTTATAATTATTCAACCAGACATGATATAACTTAATACCCGCTTTATTAGCTCTTAATGCAGGAGCATCACAAAAGTTTCATCAAAAGCATGATTAATTATAAAGTTAACCCACATCATCAAAGACGACTACATCTAATACTCTTAGCTTGTTGGATTATTCTGGGTATTGCCCTCCGGTGGACAAACTTAGCGGATAAATCTGCCTCATCAACGGAAATTGCGACATTAGGCTATAGTCTCGGACATCGCTTTTTTGACTTGCCTTTAGATCAAGTTATTAATCTTAATCAACTTTTGTCACCCTTACAACTTGATTCAACTTCTACCCCCAATGATGTGATGTATAACCTCCTGAGTGAGGATAATCATCCGCCATTCTATTTTGTATTAAATCATTGGTGGTTACATTTATTCGGTACTGATGGTGAGTTGGTTTCTCTATGGGTGGGGCGATCGCTCAGTTGTATTTTTGGTGTGGCTGCTATTCCGGCAATTTTTGGTTTGGGTTGGTTGGCGTTTTCTCCATTAGTGGGGCAAATGGCAGCAGCATTAATGGCTGTTTCTCCCTACGGTATCTATCTCGCTCAAGAATCTCGTCATTACACTTTCACTATTTTATGGATTATTGCTTCTATTTCTTGTTGGATAACAGCGATACGTTATATAAAAAAAAGAGAACTTTTGACGATTTGGCTTGGGTGTTTTTGGGTTATTATTAATAGTTTCGGAATTGCTACTCACTATTTTTTTTCTTTAGTGTTAGCTGCGGAGGGATTAGTTATTGGTTGGTTGTGGTTGAGGGATATTAAAAATTCACTGCAACGTTATTGGTGGCGAATTTATACGGTGGGTTTGGGAACTTTTATTGGTTTTTTGGTCTGGTTGCCTGTGCTGACTATTGGGAATGTTAATAATGAGCTTACTGATTGGATTTCTACTAGTTTTGAGCTTGATGAAATTTGGCTTCCTCTGCCTCGTTTGTTGGCTTGGTTATTAACAATGGTTTGGCTTTTGCCTTTTGAAGGAACAAGTTTAATTGTAATTATTTTGTCTGCTATTACGTTGTTAGGAATTTTGATTTGGGTTTCTCCTCATTTATGGCGAGGATGGAAAGTGCAAATGATTGGAGAAACGAGTTTATCTTTTCAAATGTTTTTCGGTTTTTTTGTGGGAGCGATCGCTATATTTTTGGCGATTATTTATGGTATTGGTAAAGATTTATCTCTTGCTGCGCGTTATCATTTTGTTTATTTTCCGGTTGTAATTATTTTATTGGCTGTAGCTTTGGCGAAATGTTGGGATAATTCGGGAAATCAGACACAGGTGGAAACTGTTTTTTCTGACAAAAAAAATAGAGGTTTTCAATTGTTAAAGTTAAGAGATTTTTTTCGGAGGTCGGGAAAAGGGAAAATAAAGGAGGAAACAGCAAGGAAAAAAAATTTAATTTTTTTAATTTCTACTTTTGCTACAAATCTCAATTTTTCCCAATTAAAGCAGATGGAAAAAAGAGTTGTCATTTTAGTTTTGGTAATGGGTTTATCCGGTGGGTTAACGGTGGTGACAAATTATGGCTATCAAAAATCACGACGAGCTGACCTTCTGGCTGAGGTAATTAAAATACAGTCTCAAGCTCCGCCTTTAATTGCTACAACTTATCAAACTCATTCAGAAATTCGAGCTTTAATTGCTCTGGGGCTGGAATTCAAACGTCAGGAAAATGACAATAATATGACTAACTTTTTTCTACCTCAATTTTTATTAGTTAAAAGACAACAAGAGCAAAGATTAACCTCTGATTCTCCTTTGGCTAAATTTCTTTCTCAAACAGCACGACCTCTGGATTTATGGGGAGTTAATTTAAAGGTTGAGGAAAGTGATTTAGAAACTTTTAAATGTCTGGAATATTCTGGCTCTCAACCTAAAATTAATGGTTACCGTTATAATTTGTACCGTTGTCGTTAAAAAAATAATTAGCTCATAACATTTGGCAAAAACATTTTTATAATAAAGTTTGATGTAGTAGGTTTTAAATAATAGGTAAATTTAAGGTTGGGAGTCATATACCAGTCCTATTTTAGCCCTTGTAAAAATATCTCACAAAAAGGAAACAGCTCCGTCAGGTAACAGGCAAAAGAGTCTCCGATTTTTTATCTGTATTTTGATTTATGACAAATGATTTAGGATTGCTATATTATATCCGGATAATTAGCGAGAAAAAAACTTTCTCCTCTTCTTCTTCCTTTTTCTTTCCTCCTGTACGTCGCCCTACCGACGGCTCCCCTACCTGACTCATCTGTACTTATTTATAATATCAAGTAATACCAATTCACTTAAAAAATGTCACAAATAGTTGGTAACTGATGAAGTGAAATAATAAGCTAAAATTACTGTAAAGTTGAGGTTTAAAGTCCCTAAAATATAACTTCTGACTTGGTAAATTTTGACTTGGTTACTTTAGTGAAACGGTATAACATTAATTAACCGCAATGTAGGGACGTTGCATGCAACGTCCCTAGGAGGTTGGGGAAAGATTGTTTATGACAGTTATTTAATGAGACATGATATAACTATTCAACCGGACATGATATTATTTAGAATTCCCAGCTAATACAAATTTTTTCTCCGATTTAGCAATTCTATTTCAGTCGTAAATTTTTGGTGGTGATAGGTCTTATACCAAATCCGGTTATCAAAAGGTACTTTTGCAAATCCTCTCTACCCCTTTTGCCTCTTGCCTCTTGCCTTACCCTCCTAATAAATGTTCTATCTAAACCGGATTTGGTATTAGGTGCTAGGTAAAAGAAAAAATAAATACATCTAAAAATTTTTACAACTTTTGCACCGACTGCTATAGATGAAGGGTAACTTAGAAACCGGATTTTGTGAATTAATAGTTTGTACTCTGACAATTATGTTCAGCAAACCTATTTTTTGACGTAATACTAACTCCAACAAATAATATTACAAATAATCAGAGTTATTTCCAGACTTGATTTTGATACCTGTTAGACTAAAAATTCAGCCTCGCCTTTGTGACTAAGAAACTCAAACAACTACCAATATCTAAAAAACTTCTGGAGAAACGTCTATCAAAAATTGTATGAAGCATTTTCCACCACATTTCTGATTTCTATAAAAAGTCTATAAATTTGTAGCCTGGTTTTTTCTACTTCGAGGTAATAC
>JBARXI010000024.1:0-2634 GCA_049647275.1 Microcoleaceae cyanobacterium | reverse complement strand
CTTTAACATCTAAATAAGTATTTTTAAGAGTGTTAGTAACTCCAGGATTATAAGGATTAATTATTTCGAGGGATTGAATGATATTTTGATTGTCATAAACTATGGCATTGAGAAAACTAATCAGGATGTTTTGACTGTGAATAGAGCCAAAGATTTTTTTAAAAGCAAAGTCAGTTTTTGGGCTGATAAATTTCATTGTTATATCTTTTTTTGAACTAGTCTTATTTATGGTTTATGGTACACTATATGAGTAATGATTACGGAGTTGTTTAATTTAACGACAAAAAGATTAGAGGCTAATCAATTGAATAGAGGGGGGTTATGAAGTTGAAAATCTATTTTGATGTTTGCTGCTTAAATCGCCCTTTCGATGATTGGAGGCAAGAGCGTATTCGCTTTCAAGGAGAAGCAATTCTCAATATTGCAGCTAGAATTAGCTCTGAAGATTGGCAACTTATTACCAGTGAAGCTATCGCCCTAGAATTAGAAAAAATGACTGATTTGGAGAAGTTAGAAAATATCCATAAAATCTTACAAATAGCTACAATAAAAGTTACCATTGATAATATTGTTCAGGAGCGATCGCAAACATTAGAAAACTTAGGATTTGGATTGTATGACTCTTTCCATATTGTCTGTGCTGAAAAGGCTACTGCAGATGTTTTGTTAACGACAGACGACCGCTTGCTGAAAAAGGCAAATAACTATTGGGAATTGCTCCAAGTAAAATTAAGCTATCCTGTTAATTGGTTAATGACTATTTTTCAAGAAGAAGGAGAGGTTGGAAATGAAACCAATTGAACTAAGAAGAAAAGGTTATCAAGCTCTAGTAGATAATTTAGGTCAGATTAATACCATTCGTTTTTTACAACAGGTGGGATGGGGACATGGTGATTACACTAAAGAACGAGAAGAGTTACTTAAGGGAGTAACCAGGGAGCAATTTTTGCCAGATATTCAACGGATTAAAAATAGCCAAAAATAGCAAGATTGAAATATTTGCCTTTCAACAGGTAAATTTGACGAATGAGTGGAGATTTATGATTGAGTTAAATCTGCTTATAACAGTGATTTTTTAAAGGCAAGCAGATAGATTTATCACTGAAATTATTAGGACTATGAATATGTTTATTCGAGAAAGAGAAGCAACTAATATTCCCGAAAAACAAGATATTAAATTGATAACTTTAGAGGATTTTTGGGACTGGTATCCTGATGGTTATGGTCGGTTTGAATTACATAATGGAAAGATTGTTAAAATGCAACCTACTGGAACTAACGAACAAGTAGCTGGCTTTCTGGCTTTAGAATTAGGTGTGGAAATTAAGCGTCTGAATTTGCCATTTTTTATCCCACGACTAGGACTAATTAAAGCTATAGATTCGGATAAATCGGCTTACATTCCTGATGTAATGGTATTAGATAATAATGCTATGGAAAACGAACCAATGTGGAAAAAGCGCTCCACCATTACTCAAGGTACGAGTATTAAATTAGCTATAGAAGTAGTAAGTACAAATTGGCAAGATGATTATTTAATGAAGTTGGGAGAGTATGAAAAATTAGGGATAAACGAGTATTGGATAGTTGACTATTTAGGGTTAGGAGGTAGGCGCTATATTGGAGACCCAAAACAACCAACGATTTCGGTTTGTAATTTAATAGAAGGTGAATATGCGGTTAATTTATTTACAGGTGAAGATGTGGTGACTTCGCCCACTTTTCCAGAACTCAATTTGACCGCAGAACAAATATTTAAAGTCGGGCAGTAGCAGCTCTTGTCATTCTCGTATTCTCTATTTAGCAGTTCCTGTGGTTACTTATGAAGCTTTTTTTAAGCGGGAATTTGCCTAAATTTCAGTAGAAAGATATCAGATTAAATTAATTATTTATGACCAGATTCAAGAGGTAATTGTACAATGGATACTATAGAATCTTATCGCTATATTATTCAATCTTTGTTAAGCACTTATGCTGCTATACCCATAGCCAATGGTAAGATTAATTGTTACACAGTTTTTGATACGAAACAAGACCGTTATTTGGTAATGAATGTGGGATGGGATGGCTATCGGCGGGTCTATGGCTGTGTTTTACATTTGGATATTAAGAATGGAAAAATTTGGGTCGAACAAAATATGACGGAAATGAGGGTAGCTCAAGAACTTGTGGAGCGAGGAGTTGCAAAAGAAGATATTGTTTTGGGGTTTCAAGCTCCTGAAATGCGGGAATATACTGGTTATGGAGCAATACAATTCAGTTAAGGATTTTTGTTGGCACTTCTGTAATCTGAAAAGCTACTCAAATCGGCAGCAAATTCTAGACAAGCTCTTATATCCTCTTCTGTTAATTCGGGAAAGTCATCTAAAATTTCTGCAAAAGACATTCCGGCAGCTAACCATCCTAAAACGTCGTAAACTGTAATCCGCATTCTTCTAATACAAGGTTTACTACCACGCTTGTCTGGTTCGATGGTGATAATTTTTTTATAGCTCATAGCGATAATTTTAGGCGATAAGACTAATTGTTTTATCGTAGTTTTCCATTATATAGCGTTTTAAAATTGTAGTAAGTTAAACATATTCGTATTTAACAAATAGCTAGTCATTCTTAATATATTGTTTCCCTTTTTAA
>JBARXI010000023.1:0-10120 GCA_049647275.1 Microcoleaceae cyanobacterium | reverse complement strand
ACAGCCTGTCAAGTCGATCTGTCGGGGGTCTATGACCTAGACAAGTGGCGTGGGGCAGGAAGACCCAATCGTGAGGTTGGGAAGCCCGCGGTGTACCCATAGGGTCAGCGTCGGGAGGATGTCACTTGTCGCACAACTTATCAGCATTCATCAAGGTTGCCAACATTCTTGATGGTGTAGGTTTTCTGGTTACCTTAAGATAAAATCCGTAGTTCTTAGTTCGGTTAGGCCTACTATAGTTTCCAAATGTTCCTGCTAGATTAGTATTCAAGAAGTAAAAATATTAAGAACTGATAAAAATGGGTAATTGATGTAATTGCCCTCAATTATCAATATAAATAGTAAGTGAAATGGAGGTAGCAAATGTCCAATCAAACCAATCAAGTCCCAGAGTTCTTTGAAGAAGGTTCAGAGGGGGGTAACTTACTTTCGCAATATGTTCAATCTATGAGTCCAGATATAGTTTCCCAACTATCTAAACCAGGTTCTAAAGAAGTTTTTCAGATGATGGAACGAAATATTGTGGGACTTTTAGGTAACCTCCCCTCACAACAATTTAGTGTAAGTGTCACAACAAATCGCGAAGATTTAGGTAAATTATTAGCTTCAGCAATGATGAGCGGCTATTTCCTGAGAAATGCTGAACAAAGGATGAAATTTGAAAAGTCTTTGCAAGTTAATCAGACAAATAATTACAAAAGTTAATTAAGTATAATTTTTTATATCCCTGGGTTAAAAAACCTGGGGATTGTTATAGAACCCATTTTATATCTATATAATTACCAGAGTTAAGTCTGATCGCGCATCAATTTTGAGGAAAAATCTGCGTATTTTGTGGAATTTTTCAGCTCGATCCTCTTCCCTCTTCCCTCCTGTCTTCAGACTCGCTGACTCCTAACTAAAAAAACGATCTTCATTGACAAACATACCAAATGGGTTCTATATAAAAAGCAAAGTATCTAAAATCTAATATGACTTTACCTCATAAATTAATTGGTGTTGCTGTCATCTGGAATCAAGAAGGAAAAATTTTAATTGATAAGCGACGAACTGGAGGTACATTTGGTGGTTTATGGGAGTTTCCCGGTGGTAAGAAAGAAATAGATGAAACCATCCAAGCTTGTATTAAAAGAGAAATTTTAGAAGAGTTAGGCATTGAGATTGCAGTAGAAGAACATTTGATTACAGTAGACCATAACTATACTGAAGTAAGAATCACACTAGAGGTTTACCACTGTCGCTACTTGCAGGGAACACCACAAACTATAGAATGTGATGAATTCCTTTGGGTAACTTTAGACGAAATTGGTCAGTTTACTTTTCCTAAAGCAAATGAGCAGATTATCACCGCTATTAGGAAAAACTATCACCGATAAATTGGTAGAGTAAAGTGAAAACAACTGCCAGTCTGAGGAGTAGAATCTACCCAGATATTGCCACAGTGACCTAGGATAATTTTTTGACATAGAGCCAGACCAATACCATAGCCTGATTGTGATTCATCTCGTTTGAGTCGAAAACAGTCTTCAAAAATACGATCACTATTTTCCTCCGGGATGCCAGGTCCACTATCACAAATGCTTACCTGAACCGTTTGAGTAGTCCGCTCCAGGATTGAAACTTGAATATTTCCTTCTTCAGGAGTATATTTAATCGCATTATCAAGTAAATTGACGATTACCTGGCGTATTTTTTCTCGGTCAGCATAAATGAATGATAAATCATTGGGAAGATCGGTGCTCAAATGCAATTGCTTAGACTTGAGTCGCTGTCGAAACTGAATTATAACTTCATCACATAATGCTCCCAAATCTAACTTTTCTGGCTGAATTTGTAGCTGTGTGTTTTTGCCTTTTGGTGTTTCTAAAATATCTGTAATCATTCTGTCAATTACATAGACTTGATAACGAGCCTGCTTAATCACCCGATCTATCAAGGTAGGAGAGCGTCTTGGGGAGTCACTATTAGCTGTTTTTTGAGTTGATTCTAAAGTTTCTAAAGCTAATGAAACTGCTGTCAGAGGATTACGCAAATCGTGAGCTAAAACAGCAACGATGTGGTTTTTAAACCCTACTTGAGCTTGCAGTTGCTCATTTTCGCGCTTGAGACGAAAAATTTCGTCCGACATTTGCATTAATTCTGCAGCACAGCTAATGGAATTGTTTGACAGTTGGTTGTTAGCAGATTCTTGTGAGTGGGATTTTGAATCATGGTTTTGCCAATATTCTGCTAGGGAACGTTGCCAACGAGGCCACCAATATTCTAATTTTGCCACTAAATCTGTGCCAGTAAGAGTTTGGCGAGGTTCAGGATAAATTTTAAGTAGGGCCGGAGTAGCAATCAATTTAAAATGTTCTGCTAGATAGGGCTGTTCTCCTACATCAATGACTTGAAATTCAAAAGGATAATCTGTTTTTAATTTTTTTAGGGACTTACGAATAGCTTGGATTTGTGCTTGAGAACTTGGACGTTTATTCACAAACAATAGAAGCTGTAAAAATCCCTGATTATTGTTGTTATTAGATTTTTCTAAAGACACTTCTACGAAATCTCTAGGTAATTGGGATAGGTTATTAGTCGTTGGTTTGCGAAGAGAATAATTGACCATCTAGAACTCTCCATTGAATATTCCCGCCCACCTAGATGTTTGGCCTAAATCGGTAAGCGGGGCGGGTTTACCACTTACTATTCACAAATTAGTTTTTGATTTTAAATTTATGGACCATTAAAGAAAAATGTATTTCTCAGATAATTTAATATCTGCTTTATAGTGTGACACTAATACTGTAAATACGCCTGTTTGACTATATTTAGATTATCTCATAGTGGCTTGACAAAAATTAAAATTTATAGTACCAGGTAATTATTACTCCTGCCAGTCGCTATGATGACTTAAGTGCAAGGTAATTTTCTGGTAACTGGTATACCGGAAAGTTTAAATTTTTAACTTTCCTGGCGGGAAGTCCCGCGCTGTAATATTCGATTCAGCGCCGGGATGAGAGCCAGAAGATGGTATACTGATAGAGACAGGGGGAGGACATCACCTGGAGTATAAACTGCAACTCCGCGTGCGGGTTGAAGCATCCCGCGGGGCTCGCTCAAGCACGGGCGTCGGGAGTATGTCAACTAAGGGACTTAACGGGATCGGGGATTAGTGGGCTGACACAGCTCAAATACTTCGCCCAGGGGAGTCTGGGGAGATGAAGACACCTATAAACAAAAATCTGTTGCACACTTTTTAGATGTGCCAGTCCAGTAGGGGAAGTCCAAGAATTGGATAATTTATTTTTTGCTATTCCCTAAATCCGCAAGCAGTCTCACACCAAGCGTGAATTTTGACCGAAGAAATAAGGTCTCAAGCCTCCCCTTTTAAGTTAAGGGGATAAAAAGCGGTCGCGCATGCTCCGCAACATGTACTTCGGAGCGGCTCTGCATTCAGAGGGTTTCCTTTCCCTCCGGGACGCTACGCGTTTTGCTCCGCAACGCTATATAAAACGTAGTTGTGCGAAGCGCAAACGATGAATGTCTAATCGACCAAGAGAAAAGAAAATTATCCATTTTCTTGCCTCCAGCTTAAGCTGGAGGTACAGTTAACGCAGTTACGACCCAGGAGGCTAACTAATAACGCAGTTCCTCTGTAAGAGGCTAGCTTGGCTCCGACCCAGGAGGCTAACTGATAACTGATAACTGTTAACTGAAATGACATCCTTGATGAATTGCGGGTAAGGTTTGTGTTACCATAAGAAAATGTGGAAAATTTAGCACAATAGGGCGCTCGCCAAGGATTTAGAAACAATTGATCTGCCGAAGGCGGAGTCAGACCAACATAATCTTTGGGTAGGTCGGTATTGGCCTTATAATCATGAAGCCCATTCCATAAACTTCCTTAGTTGGAGTTGGGTAGTTCAAATCTTTAAAAATTTAGGTGGGTGAAGTTGGCTAGCTGGCAAAAAAATGAGTCTCTGAAGCTAATGCTGACAGTGGCGATCGCCTTTTTTCTTGTATCTTTACTATTCTGTCTGCATCGCTACTATAGTTTCTACGCCTCTTATGACCAAGGTATATTTAACCAAGTCTTCTGGAATAGTATCCATGGTCGCTTTTTTGAAAGCTCCCTCTCTTCAGCACTATCAACTAACGTTGTTCATCAGGGCCAAATATCAGAAGTATATTATCATCGCCTCGGCCAACATTTTACCCCAGCCCTCTTACTGTGGCTGCCAATATACACCCTATTCCCATCTCCCGTTACCCTAACAGTTTTACAGGTGACATTAGTTACTGCTGCTGGTTTAGTTTTGTACATTCTAGCTAGACAGTATCTCAAACCACCCCTATCAGCCATGATTACCGTTAGTTTCTACGGGGCTAACGCGGTAATTGGTCCTACCCTAGCAAATTTCCACGATATTTGCCAGATACCTCTATTTATATTTAGTCTACTACTGGCGATGGAAAAACGCTGGTGGCTTTTATTTTGGATTCTAGCAGTATTAATTTTAGGAGTTCGCGAAGATGCCGGAGTAGGATTATTTGGAGTAGGATTTTATTTAATTGTCAGTAAACGCTATCCCAAAATAGGTTTAGTAGTCTGTACTCTCAGTTTTGCCTATATGGTAGCCCTGACAAATCTGATTATGCCTATGTTTTCCGAAGATATTTCCCAGAGATTTATGATGGAAAGATTCGGTCAATATGCAGATGGAGACGAAGCTTCAACTCTGGAAATTATTTGGGGTATGATTCGCAACCCTTGGCGATTAATCGGGGAAATTTTTACCCCATTTTTTGGCACTCTCAAATATTTATTAGGTCAATGGTTGCCTTTAGCATTTGTACCTGCAGTTGCCCCTGCTTCTTGGATGGTGGCAGGGTTTCCTTTGCTAAAGTTATTTTCTGCTAAGGGTTTGTCTGTACTGTCAATCACGATTCGTTATGCTATGACAGTAGTACCTGGATTATTTTACGGCACAATTTTATGGTGGGCGAAAACAGAAGAATCGCAAGTTGAAAATTCACCATTACCATCACCAAAGTTTCGCCGTTTCTGGGTAGTTTGTATTTGCTTATCGCTATTTTTTACATTTACTTCTAATCCCAATCGCACTTTCTATTTTTTGATTCCAGATTCGGTACAACCTTGGGTTTATGTACCTGCACATCAGCAGTGGCAGCACGTTGGTCAAATGCGACCTTTATTAACAAAAATTCCTGATGATTCTAGTGTGGCTGCTACTACTTATATTATTCCTCACTTATCAAGTCGTCGGGCAATTTTACGGTTTCCTAGAATGCAATTTCGTAATGATGCGAGGGAAGTTGAAAAAGTAGAATACATCATTGTTGACTTGTGGCGGTTGAATCGGTATCGGGTGGCTTTTAAGAGCGATCGGCAAAGATTAGAAAAAATTGTGCCTCGAATTGAAGAACTTTATACTAACGGAGAATATGGCATTACTGATTTTCGAGATGGAGTGGTTTTGATGCACAAAGGGGCTGTTTCTAATCTTGATGCTGTTGATGCTTGGGAAAATTTCCGGCAGTTGTTGGCAGACTCGTAGTTGGGCTTTAGCCCATTATTAAAGTATCGTAAGCGCTGAAGCTCTACTTTATGATTATCCAGTTGTGTTGTGTTTATTTATGTTCACCTTGCTTATAAATTATCAGCGCTCGCTAGCTTAAGTAGGGTGTGTTAGCGGAGCGTAACGCACCGAGATATTTGAGATAGCTACAAACTACTGAAAGGTGCGTTACGGCGCAACATAATATTTGACAGTTGAACCATAGTTTTTAGTAAGCGCCTAACGCACCCTACTGGACTAGCCCGGATGCTGTAACTGCATGGCTCAACTTCCGTCGTGAAATTGGGGAAATTTCGGAGTAGTTTTGTACAAGTTTAAGGTAACTAGTTGATAGCAATGCACTGAAATTTATTAAAAAATAGGAGAAAAATTTGCAGTTATTTTTTTCTTGTTTCTTGCTTCTATAGCACTACGCAAATAGGGCGCGGACATTTATAAATGCGGATGCGACCCCGCATCGGCGACAGACGCAAGGGAACGCGCACCAAGCAGCTCAAAGTTTAGTCAGGTATTACTTCTGATATCAAGTCCGGATAATTAGTTATTGAAAAACTTCTGCCTTCTAACTTTACTCCTTCCATTCTGCCTTTTGCTTTCTGCCCTCTGCCTTCCTTCCACAGATATGATAAGTATTTAACCCGATTCTATATGACTTCTGACGTGCGTGTAGCGCTATACCTTCTACCTTGTCTAATTTAAATAATTTAGCTGAGATTCTTCAAGTGAAAGCGATCGCTCACATTTTATTAAAATTTATTTCAGTAAACTATTTTTATTCCATGACATCTATTTACGCTCAGATTTTTTCAGAGTGTCAATTATGAAAATTGTTAATTAAGTGAATAACCATAAATTCCAGGGAGAAAAACAGGATATTAAGGTTTTTATAAGATAAGATTGCTAACTAATACTTCGATTTCGGAGTATAGGTCATGGGGAGCTAACACCAATAAAAATGAATGAAGTAAGTCTTTGTTTTACCTCTAGTTTTCAACAACTAATTCACCGATGGGAAGATTTGATTCTTGCTGAATTTCTCTAATTGTTTTTACCTTTTCCAAAAGCAATAGCTGATAATTGAGGGCTGACGGCTGAATGCTTACCTACCACCTAAAACTTACTTATAACAATCTTTTTTCCAAATTGTATAAAAATTCATCCCTACTAACCTTACCTCTAAAATATATTTCATAAAATTTTAATAGCATTGCTATGGTAGATTGTAATTACTTTTATTAACTAGCTTTCAGCTAATATTATGTCCGGATAATTAGTGATAGAACTCCGTTCCGCTTACGCGATCAAAAAACTTTCTCCTTTTACTTCTCTTTATTCTTTCTTTCTTCTTCTTTTTTTTCCTCCTCTTTATTCTTTTTTCTTCTTTCTTTCCTCCTGACTCCTGACTCCTGACTCCTCCGTAGTTTATTTATAAGTATTCAACCGGACATGATATAACAACCTTCAGCCCAGAGCTTGGATTGAAATCCCCATAAAAATTGCATTTCTCTCGGTTTTAGTACAAATCCGGCGCTGTTTGCGGAGCATTCCGTCATGAAACGCTTTTTCATAGCTTTAGTAATGGTTAATTAGCTTTTATGAGTCCGCTTTAAACTAGAATAGTTAACCAAAAAAAGCTATAAATAAAAACTCTCAAACTTATTCATCAAAACAAGGAAAAAAAATTGAGAAGCGTTAGGATGTTTCCCTAAAAAACCATCTAGCAGAAATCCCCTAGATTGATTTATAAGACTTTATACTTACTTATTAAATTGATAGATTTCTCAGTAAATTCTCCCTATCTATGGTATCAATTTATTAAACTTGAGGTTACTTAATATTTATTTAATTTTGATAATATTAAGATAATTATAGTTGCAGTTCTTTATTTTTTATATTTTGAATTAATGAAAATTAATGATATATTAAGGCTATTGAACATTTATTAGTTTGAGAATTGATATCCTTATATCTCACTATTTAAATAAAGAGTTTATACGATGATTTAAATAGTTTTATTGTATTGACAAAAACTAAAAAGTAGTATATTTTAATTTAAATGACTACATAGCATTATTAAGTTAAGTTTTCCGTATCCTAATTAACCGGAATTAACCTCACCTGTTAAGAATAGTTAGGTGAATATATCTAGTGCATTTATAAGAAAAATTGTCAAATATAAAGAAAGATTTGTGAAGTAAAATTACTAAAGATTTAGAATTGTAAAAAAAAAGGGAGTCGGCAGTAATGAAAATTCTAGTATTAAGTTGGGAGTTTCCACCAAGAATCATTGGCGGAATAGCACGTCATGTTGCAGAATTATATCCAGAATTGGTGAAATTAGGACATGAAGTGCATTTAATCACAGTCAAGTCTGGCGAAGCACCAATGTATGAAATTGTGGAGGGAATCAAAGTACATAGAGTGCCAGTCGGGTCTAGCCAAAACTTCTTTCATTGGGTAGCAAATATGAATGAAGCGATGGGTCGTCAAGGAGGAAAACTAATTAAAGAGGAGAAAGATTTCGATCTAATTCATGGTCATGATTGGTTAGTATCAGATGCAGCGATCGCTCTCAAACATATCTTTAAACTACCACTAATTGCTACGATTCATGCTACAGAATCTGGTCGCCATAATGGCATTCATAATCATAGTCAGCAATATATTAATGGAAAAGAAAAAGAGCTAGTTTATAATGCTTGGCGAGTTATTGTTTGCTCTAACTATATGCGAGGAGAGGTAGCAAAAACCTTAGATACTCCTGAAGATAAAATAGATGTAATTTACAATGGTATTTGTCCTGATAAAAAACCAAGTCGAGATGAGTTTGATGCATTAAATTTCCGTCGGCATTTTGCCAAAGATGAAGAAAAAATTGTCTATTATTTAGGTAGAATGACCCCAGAAAAAGGTCTATCAGTGCTAATTCATGCAGCACCAATAATCATTAAAGAAATGGGAGACCGGGTAAAATTTATTATGATTGGTGGGGGAAAAACTGACCATTGGAAACAAGAGATATGGAATTTAGGAATTTCTGAAAGATTCTTGTTTACTGGATTTATGTCCGAGGAAAATTTAGACAAATTTCAAGCGATCGCAGACTGTGCAGTATTTCCGAGTCTTTATGAGCCATTTGGTATTGTCGCCCTGGAAAGTTTTGCCGCGCGGGTGCCAGTTGTGGTTTCGGATACGGGTGGTTTGCCAGAGGTGGTTGAGCATGGTAAAACAGGTATCGTGACTAAAGTCGGTAATCCCAATTCTCTGGCATGGGGAATTATCGAAGCATTGAGAGATAGTAACTATGTGCAAAAATTGGTTAGTAATGCTTATCAGGAGTTAGACCATAAATTCTGTTGGGCTAGGATAGCAAAAGAAACTGACAACGTATACAATAGAGTAACTGTAGAACGATTGCAAGTGGTTTGGTGATACTAGGGAGTCGGAGCTCGATAGTAGGGGTAATTTCAGTCCGAATGCTGCGCTTTCGATGAATGATTACCCCTACTTAATTATTAGAGTTGTTGGGAAATAAAAACTGAAACTGCTAAAAAGCTTACTATATAAGCCTTTTAGTTATTTTACCGTTAAAAACACTATACTCTTTAACCGATAAGGGTTTTATACCAAGTGTGATAAATGTTTGCTACAAATAGCTAGGATATTTATGAGGAGTCAGGTAGGGGAGCCGTCGGATTGGCGACGTACAGGAGTCAGGAGTCAGAATGAATGGCTTTAATAGCAGTTTTTAGGTCTGAGTTTATCTTTTTACTCTAAGAGACATCTCCTATACAGTATTTTAATTTTCCCTATTATTCGTAACATTCTTTTTTCAAATTGGTATTAGCCACTTTTTTAGCTTAATTCCCAACAAGTCTATTGAAAAGGTAAAAGTAAGGTGGGTAAATATCGGGTGGTTGATAGTTATTCTAAAACCAAGTTATATTTGCCTACCTTACAAAAGGTAATTATCCTTTTTGGCTCCCCATCTCCCGATCTCCCCATCTCCCGATCTTTAACTATATAGATAGATATAAAATTGGTTCTATTCTATATATTTGCGGTAGCTTGACGTAAAGATGTAATAGTGGCGATCGCGTGTTCGGCCACCAAGTCTATTTCTTCCGCAGTATTAAACCGCCCGATGCAAAAACGCACGGAAGCATAAGCTAATTTTTCTGAACGCCCCAAAGCTGCTAAAACATGGGAAGGCGCGATTTTTGCAGAAGTACAAGCGGAACCGGAAGACACCGCCACCAATGGTTGTAACCCCAATAACAATGCTTGCCCATCCACACCCTCAACGCTAATATTCAAATTTCCTGGTAAACGCTGAGTCGGATGTCCGTTGAGAAAAATATTTTCCACTGTTTGCAGCTTTTCCCCCAACTGTTGTCGCAAAGTAGTTAAACGTTTTGCATCTGACTCCATTTCTGTTACTGCAACTTCCACAGCTTTACCAAAACCGACTATTTGGGGAGTATACAAAGTGCCAGAGCGCATTCCTCTTTCGTGACCGCCCCCATGTATTTGAGGTG
>JBARXI010000022.1:0-14670 GCA_049647275.1 Microcoleaceae cyanobacterium | reverse complement strand
CTTTGAAAAACGAGTAATTTATCACCTAGCTAAAGCCTATGGAAATCAATTAGATGTAGGGGAAGGTTATCTGATGTTGAAACCTTTTATCGCTTTAACAATTACCGACTTTGTTTTATTTAATGACACGGAGAAAATGATGACTAAATTTAGATTAAAAGAAGATACAGAATTTTTTAATTATCAAGATGAATTAACATTAATGTTTGTGGAATTACCGAAATTCGCTAAAGAATTATCAGGATTAGAAACCAAGAGTGAGAAATGGATATATTTTCTTAAATCAGCACAAAGTTTAGAAGTAATACCCTCTTCATTAGGGGAAGTATCAGAAATATCAGCAGCATTAAATATAGCGAACCGAGCGAACTTAAACAATGAAGAATTAGAGGAATTACAGAAACAGGAAGTATTGATTGAAGATCGCAAAGGAGAAATTAGTCTGGCGAGAAGGGAAGGAAAAGAAGAAGGAATCGGAATTGGTGTAGTTAAACAAATCTTACGTCAAATTCGGCGAATGTTTGGAGAAATAACTCCAGAAGTTCAGACTCAGATAGAGCAGTTATCTCTGGAAAAATTAGATGTTTTAGGTGATGAAATTTTTGATTTAGCAGCGATGGTAGATTTGGAAAACTGGCTAGCTAATCAACAACCAAAATAGCTAAGTCTTGACAGCGATCGATCCCAAATTACCATCAGATACTGTACCATAAATAAAACTAGGTTAGGAGACAATATAACAATGAAATTTATCAGCCCCAAATTAGTAATTTTTTAGAGCAAAAATTAGCTTTCTGACTAACGTCAAAATAAGCGATCGCTACATAATTGAAAAAATTCAGCTAAAATTAATAATGATAATCCTCTTTTCATTTTATTGATATTAGCGAGTTCGATTTTCTCGTCCGCGATAGACACGCAAAATAACTACATCATCTTCAAAAATAGTGTAATGAATTACATAACCAGATTTACAAACAAATACCAAAAGCTTACGCAAACCTGCTCTTCCATCTACAATTGAACCTCTACGGGGATTTTCCTGTAAAATTTCGGCAGAAGAAACAATTCCTTTTACTGCCTTTGCTGCAGCATCAGCATTGTTGATTTTTAGAAATTCGTAATGACGGTTTAAATCCTCAACTGGGCTTTCAGTCCAAACTATCTGGGGCATGGGCCTTCTGTATCAGTTCCTAGCTATCTGCCCATTCGCGCAACCGGTCATGGGCTACTAAGGCACCTTGACGACGATCAGCTTCGAGAGCTAACTTATTTTGCTCAACCATTTCTTCTTCAGTCAGAAGTTGAAAGTTTAATCCCGAATCTATTTCCCCGAAATTAAGTAATTCTTCTGTTATTTTGGTAGATTCATTTGTCAGTAATTTATCAAAATATTCTAAATTTCCAGATGAACTTATTAGCCATGTTAAGAGCAGATTTTTAACTTTTTCTCCAGGTAATAACTCTAAATGTTCTAATATTTGCTGTTTAATATTATTTCCTGTCATTGGCTTTCAAGTTTTATACTATTTATACTAGGAATGTTCTTTATTATTGGAGTGTTTCTAACCAAGATTGTGATTCCTGTGGACTGCTGCGTAAATGCTCCAATTCTTCCCTAACCTCCTCCAACAAAGAAACGGACTTTTTCCTCCGACTTCTAATATTCTCTAACCAACTCTCAAACTCTGTCTGAGACTCTTGCAAATCAGACAAAAACTCCTGGTCTATTCCCTCAGTGGATAAACCATCTTTCACAACAGGATTATCTTCTATTTCTTGCCTATTTTGTTCTATAGCCACCTTAATCTTTACCTCCAAATTAACTGTAAAATACCTAATTTTTTATAATACCACAATAGATAGTGAAAAATATAACGATATAACAAGATTTAGTATTTTGTAGCGATCGCTTAATTTACAAAATTGCAGCTAAAATCAGTAACAATCGTCTTCTCTGGTATCTATGACCAAATTACCTACTTTGCTAAAGCAATCCTAATCACACCATGAAATCTATCTTTAAGCCGCCATTTTAATCTTTCTCTGGTTTACTGCCTCACTTCAAATATTTGTTCTGCTGTTAAATTTAGTTCTGGCAAAGCAGGCGATCTTCAACAATTAATAATTAATAATTAATAATTAACAATTACCTCTTCTTTTCAAGGAGAGGATTGACTAATCATGAAAATTTTTTATTGTCTCTTGGTCGATTGGATATGGCGAGGTCTCCTCGCCATCCCACCCAACGGGGAAGCTCCGAAGATCGACCGCTTTCTCCTTTAAAGGAGAGGCTTTAAACCTTAATGATTCGGTAAGACATCTTGACCTCTAAATACCAATTTCAAAAGCGAAAAAAACAGAAACTTGTTAGTGAATTCTAGTTGGTTGAATTTTTACGACTGCCCCATTATGTAATTCAAATCAACCATAACCATCAGGAGACCAGTCTATAAACTATCGTCTTCTTGTCTAATCTTAGTAGTTATTTTTTCTTGGTTAAACATATTGATACTTCTAATTATCTGGGCGATAAATCCATCCAGTTGTTAAAAATGGCTTTATACTTTAAGTTAAACTATTAATATTATAATGAGCTACAAAGAAATTATTATTATCGAACACAGATAAGCGCGGTGGCAAGTCTTGTCTCAGAAGAATGGGGATTACAGTTTACAATGTTTTAGGATAGTTAGCTGCTGGAATGTCTTTTGCCGAAATTTTAGATGACTTTGCTGAATTAACAGAAAAGAATATCAAAGCTTGTCTAGAATTTGCTGCCGATAGAGAGCACCGTTTAGTGGAAGTTTTGGGTAAAGATTGAGGAGCTTGAAACCTTAGCACAATGTCTTCTTTGGCAACTCCTTACTCCACAAGTTTTTGAGCCACAGGCGGTCGTAAAAAACATGAAAAAACACAATTTGAAAATTAAATCAATTAACGAAAGTTTAATATTGAGTTAATCAGGATTAACAACTTATATCTGGTAAAGTTGCTAGAGTGGGAAGCATACTAAAAAAAAATATGGACACACAACAAAATCAAGTATATAGCTATCAAGTTGGTAATTTTTTAAGATTTAATCATCCTACTTATGTAATTAGACCTGGAGATCGACAGTTATTTGATGCTTTGAAGGCAGGTGAGTTTTGTTATGTATTAGCTTCCCCACAAACAGGTAAGTCAAGCTTGCAAAATAGAACAATGCCACTTTTGCAAGCAGAAAATATTACCTGTATTTGCTTAGATATGACTAGAGTTAATAATAATATTTTGACTCTAGAGGAATGGTATAATCAAGTAATTTTGACTTTAGAGAAGAATTTTATATTTCCTCAATATTTTCCAGAATTATGGTGGGAAAAAACTAAAGATTTTCCCGCAGATGAAAAATTAATGATGTTTATTGAAGAAATACTATTAGTAAATACTCAAACAGAAAAATTTGTAATATTTATAGATGCAGTTAATGATGATAGTATTGTTAATGCAAATTTTAGTAGTTTAGGAGTATTAATTGAATATTGTCTTCACTCAAGAGCTAATAATCCTGATTTTAATAGACTCACATTTGCTTTACTAGGAACTACAATACCTAAAAATTTAGTAAATATCTGTAAGTACATAGAACTGGATGGCTTGAAACTAGAAGCAGTAAGCCCTTTGGTTAAAGGGTTAGAAGGAATAGTAAAACAGCCTTTTAAAGTTATTGAAGAAATCTTATATTGGTCAGGAGGACAACCATTCTTGACACAGAAACTCTGTCAAGTAGTTGTCAATTATTTAAGTGAAAGAGGAGTAGAAGAAAATTATAACGATGTGGCGTTGGTAGCAGATTTAGTCAAAATTTGTGTGATTGAAAATTGGGAATCTCAAGACCAGCCAGCTCACTTCACACAAATTAGAAATTTCTTGCTAAGAAACGTAGCAAAATCTACCAGTCATTTAGACATATATCAACAAATATTGAAACATGGTAAATTCAAACTTCCAGGGGATAGTCAAGCATTAAAAGGTGATGGTATTGCTAATGCTAGATGGGAAATTAGAGAGTTATTAATCTCAGGAGTAGCCAAAATTAATCAGGGATTTTTAGAGGTATACAATCCCATATATGCAGAAGTTTTTAATCAAAAATGGACTCAAAAACAGTTAGAAAAATTTGCTCAACTTCCTATTCCCAAACAAACCAATCATCAAAAAATTGAATCAAATGGTCATACAAAAACGGTAAAAGTAGATTTAAAAGTAAAAGCAAGTCAAAAAATTAGTAATGGTGCTGTTCCGCAAAAACCAAAAAAAGTAATTAAACAAAAACAAAAAAATCATCATCAAACAATTAACAAACCAACAGAAAAAGCTCATAAATCTCAACATAAAATCAAAGTAGGGCTAGCAGGATTAGTATTAGTATCAGTAGTAGCAATGACAGGAGTAGCTTGGGCAACAAAAGCCTTTAAAAACACACAAAATAAACTCCAGCAAGCAGAATATCAACTGCAACAAGCCCAATATGAACTTCAAGAAGCACAAGCAGGAACAAAACTAGAACACAAAGGAATTAACGCTTTACGACAATTTGATTTGACAGAAATAGAAGCATTATTATCAGCAATGGAAGTAGGAAAAGAGTTAAAAAAATTAGTAGAAGGCGATCGCCCTCTACAATATTACCCAGCTACCAGCCCCCTATTTGCCCTCCAACAAATACTAAATAACATTCACGAAAAAAACCAAATTCCCAACATCAAAAACATTTCCATGAGCCCAGACGGCCAACTATTAGCTACAGTTAGTAATGATGGTACAGCCCAAATCCTGAAACGATCGGGCCAGCCTGTAGCCCAGTTGAGAGGACACCAGGGCAAAATTTCCCACATCACATTTGCACCAAAAGGAAACCTCCTAGCCACTACAGCAGATGATGGTACTGCCAGAGTCTGGGATACTCTAGGTAAACAGCAAGCAGAACTAAAAGGTCATGAGGGCCAAATTTGGCAAATTACCTTTAGCCCAGATGGCAAACTACTAGCCACCGCAGGAGAAGACAGTACAGCAAAAATTTGGGACCTTTCAGGAAAAGTAATAGCCACCCTGAAAAAACATCAAGGTCGCATATTAGATGTCACATTTAGCCCAAACAGCAAATATCTAGCCACTGCTGGGTGGGATGGCACTGCTAGAATCTGGAATCGCTCAGGCAGACAGTTAGCAAGACTCAGAGGACATCAAGGTAGTGTGGAGAAAGTAACATTTAGCCCAGATGGCAAACGTCTGGTCACTGCTGGATGGGATGGCACTATTCGGGTTTGGTGGGCTAGTTCCGGTAAACTATTAACTAAACTCAAAGGACATCAAGGTGGAGTCTGGAATGTTCGTTTTAGTCCCGATGGAGAAAAATTGGCAACGGGAGGAGAAGACGGAACAGTATATATTTGGAATATGTCAGGCCAACTTTTAGCTAAACTGCCAGGACATCAAGGAATAGTGACTAGCCTCAGTTTTAGTCCAAATGGTAAGAAACTGGCGACTGCAGGTAGTGATGGTAGTGTCAGAATTTGGAACAATAATGGCAAACTATTAACTAACCTCAAAGGACATCAGGGGCGGGTTTGGGAAGTTAATTTTAGTCCTGATGGAGAGGTATTACTCACATTGGGAGAAGATGGTACAGGTAGAATTTGGCAACTTCAAGGTAATCCTGTAGCAGAAATTAAGGGTAACTCCAGCACTTTTGCCAAAGTCATTTTTAGTCCCGATGGCAAAAGATTAGCCGCCGCTGGAATTGATGGTAGTGCCCGAATTTGGGATATTTCTGGAAAGCCTTTATCTAAGTTCAATGGATATCTGGGTATGTTTGGGGATATGAGTTTTAGTCCAGACGGTCAACGTATCGCTACTGCTGGAGATAATGGCCAAGCAAGGATTTGGCAGAGTTCGGGGGAGGAATTGTTAGAGTTAGGGGGAAAAGAGGGTAGGGCAAAGCAAATTAGTTTTAGTCCAGACGGACAACGTTTGGCAACGGTGGGAGAAGATGGGATAGCTCGCATCTGGAATAATTCTGGTCAGCAGTTAGCTGAGTTGAAGGGTCATAATGGCCGGGTCTGGGATGTTAGTTTTAGTCCTGATGGAGAATATATTGGCACTGCTGGAGAAGATGGTATTGCCAAAATTTGGGATAGTTCGTTTGAGCTTGTGTCAGAACTAAAAATTCCCTTTAGCCGTTTGGAGAGTATAGGTTTTAGTCGATATGGAGAGTATATTGCTACAGGGGAAAGTAGTGGGATAGTTACTATTTGGGATTTTTCGGGTAATCCAATAGCTAAACTCAAGGGGCACGTTGGTGGTATAAAAAATTTAATTTTTAGTTTTGATGGGCAACAATTGGCTACTGTGGGAGAGGATGGTACAGTCAGGGTGTGGGATATTTTGGGGCGACAAGTAGCTCAATTTAAAAATGCTTTGGGTTTGAGCTTGGATGGCAGGTATGTGGCAACTTTGGAGGATGATTATTTGCAGTTGTGGCCTGTGAAGGGATTAAATGATTTGTTGAAAAGTGGTTGTGATTGGCTTGGGGATTATTTTGTTACTCATCCAGAGGTTAAGGAAGATTTACAAGTTTGTCAACCACTTCGCTAAAGTCAAAAATCACGCATCAAGTGTGTAATTCTGCCCTTATATCATGTCCGGTTGAATACTTATAAATAACGACTCAGGAGTCAGGAGTCAGGAGTCAGGAGTCAGGAGGGAAGGAGGGAAGGAGAAGAAAATTTTTTATTACGCTATTAAAGGGACATGATATCAGAATAATAAGACACACTTCACTACAGTCAAAAGTTGAAATAGGGAACATCGGGTTGCACTCCCCTAAGTCCTAATTGCAATCGGCTTCTACCTAAACTTCTATAAGTTCTATTCTAATATCAAGTCGCATTAAACAATCAGAATAAACTTCGATTCCCCTGTTGGGGGAATATAAGTAGAAAATTTTTCCAGAGGTAATTAAGGTGACATGATATAAGTAGTCAAACAAAATTAATTGTATATTTGATGGTCAGGTTAAATAGATAGGAAAAATTTAGGAAAAATTATGTTTAGCTCCACGGAGAAATCAGACAAGTATATTTAAGTATATTTCTTATTCCCGGTTCTCTACTCCCTATTCCCGTAACGCCCCTACAAATGTTAAATTAATAAATTCATTTTGTACAGGTACTCATATATATATACTCAAAATAAGAAATAAGCGATAATCACGTTTGTCCTCAATTTCAAATCCTAATTATGATTTATCCAGCTCACCGTCTCTCATTGCAACGTTTTTGCCTAGCTCCTCTTTTGACTTTTATAGTCGTAATATTCTCTGTAATGCTGATAGCTACCCCTACTGCTTTAGCGGGTCTCAATGACGATAATTTTGATGGGAATATTTTCGCCCTCTATGGGGGAAATGGTTCTCTTGTTCCTGCTAGAGTAAAATTATCAGACTCTTTAAAAGGTTCTAAACCAACCCTAATTGTCTTTTTTGTAGACGATAGTAAGGATTGTAAACAATTTTCTACTGTGGTTTCTCAACTTCAATCATTCTATGGTCGGGCAGCTAATTTGATTCCTGTTAACGCGGATTCTATTTTCACTCCTAATACTGATGACCCCACAAAAGCTGGTTACTATTATGAAGGTTTTGTTCCTCAAACTGTTTTAATTGACCAAGAGAGAAAAGTAGTTCTTAATGTTAAAGGTCAAGCTTCATTTGAACAAATTGATGATGCTTTTCGAGAAGTTTTTGAGTTATTACCTCGCTCTGAGTCTGTTGAACTTAAACGTAGGTTAGTTAATGAGGTTAATATTGAGTTAAGTAATTAAAATTTCTATTAAGTGCTTAGGCAAAATTAATTACACAGTTCTCAATGTAATAATAAATCGCTGTATTCTTTTAGTCTAAGCTATTACAGCGTTTGTTGTTTTCTCTGTTGACAAGGTTACTAATTTTGCATGACTACTTAATTAAGCACTTTATCTTAATTTTTGCGAATTAAGATAAAGTTGAAATTTTTCTGTTTTATTTAATCATAACGACTCTGGTTTATCAAAGAGATTTATAATTTTTTTTATGTTCCCTACTTCCCCCCCAAAAAAAATAAAATAGAGTAGTGGTGGATAGTAATGGTAGAACGAGTGTGGGGGGTGTGGGGAGTGCTATTTCGGCAATTAATCTATAGCAATCCTAAATGGGTTGTGGCAAAATTCTATACTGAAAAAGCTTTGTAAAATCGAATATTTGACCATCAGCAAAAAACTTAAATAGCCACTTAACTATATTTCTTTTTTTTTGCTTTCACTAATTCATCATTTTTAGCCCGATTCTTTTTTTGAGTTTTTTTCCAACTTATTTCCGCCTCTTTGAGTAAGCTATAATAACTCTGATTGGACTTCATTTACCACATCATATTGCTTGGTGTAAATAGTTTTGTAAATCGGGTACATCTCAGATAATCTTGTGTTCTCAACCACTCAATTGTTTGGTCTTTTTCTGCGGCTTTTAAGTAACCTTTTCTTCCAGGGTATTGAAGCCTTAAACCTTCTACACCATGAAACAGTGCCAGGTTTTTCCATTGACTAATAAAACTGTGAGAAACCTTTAATAATTCTTTGACTTCATGGTAGGATTTTACCGACAAAATCATTTTTACCGCCAAGGCTATGCCTGATTTCTTTGGACTCTTTTGTTTGATTGATAAAATCATCTAGTTCATCTATAATATTCATTTTTTATCTTTTGACTGGAGATGTTATTATTACTATTATATCTGTTACGATCTATTTAGGATTGCTATAGTAAATTTATATATTGAAGTAAAAAAATCAAAAATAGCCAACAAGAAACAACTATTTGTTAACTAAAAAATCTGAGTTCAGACCTGAGAAAACTTATCTTATTTTTGAGATTATGACCGAGTAAATATTTCAAATATCAAAGTATTTATGCTGACTTTCCATCCATTTCCCTTGCCAGGAAAGACTTTCATAATTTAGATTGGTTTGCCCTAAATTAAGATAAAAATACTATTAATATTCTCTTCAAAATTTAGCATTTTATTAAGAATGATTAAATTCTTGTTGAGCTAATTTTGTGATTTGAACGATCGCTGGCATATCTGGTAAAAATGTACTCTCAATATTTAACCACAATAAATATTCTATATTACCAGCCGGACCTTGTATGGGAGACCAAGTTAAACCAGAATATCCCCATCCTAAATTATGAGCAGTAGAGCAGACTTGAAAAATTGCTTCAGCTTGGTCAATGGGGGAACGTACAACACCTTTTTTACCTACTCGTTTTTTCCCTACTTCAAACTGGGGTTTTACCAATAATATTGTCTCACGAGGTGGAATAAGTAATTGCCATAAAGCAGGTAAAACTTTAGTCAGGGAAATAAAAGAAACATCAACTACTGCTAAATTGGGATATATTTCTGGGATATTTTCTTGTATTTCTGAATTGGAATTTGATGTGAGTGAGTCACTATATAATTCTGTAGGTGTTAAATAACGTAAGTTAGTTCTTTCTCTCAAAATTACTCTAGGGTCGTTACGTAAACCCCAGTCAACTTGCCCATATCCAACATCAATACCATAAACTAATTTAGCCCCTGCTTTTAACAAACAGTCAGTAAACCCACCTGTAGATATGCCACCATCAAGACATATTCTGTCATCAATAGGAATAGAAAAATATTCTAATGCTTTTGCCAGTTTATAGCCTCCTCTAGAGACATATAAAGATTTTTGTTTAACTTTAATATCTACTTCTGAGTCTACTTCGGTGCCTGGTTTATCAATTATTTGTTGATTTACCATTACTTCCCCAGCTCGAATTAAAACTTGAGCTTTTTGTCGAGAAGCACATAAGTTTCGTTCTAGTAATAAAATATCTAGTCTTTGTTTAGCCACTAATATAAATTGGATAAAATAAAGTTACAAAACAGTAAGCTAAGAATCATTTAGATTGTATATTCCCAGATGAGGTGTTGCCATAAGAGAGCTGTTACTTTTGACAAAAGTTGGATATATGGTTTAAATGCTAAACAGCTTACTTCAGTTACTTAAGCAAAATTTTTTTTTAGACTCTCTATGTGGTGTAAGATGCGTTGCAACGCACCCTACTGGACTGACACAAATTTGGCGCAATATAATAATATATTGTATGGTTTGGTTGAGGTATGTAGCTTGCTTCCCCGAGGCTAACCAAACATCAGTAAGGCTTTGTTTGGTTTATCCTACGAAGTTAGCTGCGCTAAGATAAGACTCCGTTCTAGCTTTGTCTACCTTTTTAGGTGTGTCAGTACACTACAAGTATAGTTGCTTGTAAGTCCTGACAAAACTATAATTTTCACCGAATAGGTAATAAAGATATATCAAAAATGGATGGAGGAAATTAAAGATGTAATTTAATTTTGAGAAAAAGTCTAATATTACACGCAAATTGGAATCATATTTACTTATTTAATTTATCTACAAAACTAAAGTTTAAAACCTCCGTTAGGAATGAGAACTAAATAGGGTTTTACGAAAAATTCATTGGAGTAAGGATAGTTAATAGGCAATAGTTTTATTTGCACTAATATCTGTTGATTTACCGTATAACACGTGCAAATTGGATGATTTTTGATAAGTTAAAGACTATGTTTCTGAAAATTTAAAATTGATTCAATAGTATTCAAAACATTAATAGATCGATCGGTCAAAGCTTTAGATTTATTTGGAATCATATTTACTTATTTAATTTATCCACAAAACTAAAGTTTAAAACCTCCGTTAGGAATGAGAACTAAATAGGGTGTGCTGAAAAATTCATTGGAGTAAGGATAGTTAATAGGCAATAGTTTTATTTGCACTAATATCTGTTGATTTACCGTATAACACGTGCAAATTGGATGATTTTTGATAAGTTAAAGACTATGTTTCTGAGAATTTAAAATTGATTCAATAGTCTTCAAAACATTAATAGATCGATCGGTCAAAGCTTTAGATTTATTCAGCAAGCCCTAAGTAGAATAAAGAATTTTTTTTAGTGGCTCACATGATAGTGAGATTAAGCAAATCGACTTATTTAGATGGTAAAATCCTGATTCGTTAGGTGATTTTATAGGTTTGAACTGGACTTACTACCTGCAAGTTCAGAATACTTGTTTTTCTTCCTTCTTGATAGATGGGGCTTGTAATATTAATGAGGTAATGAGGTACATTTTTTTTCTATTCCCGATTCCCGATTCCGTTTTTCCTGTTTCCTAAAATTGAAAACTTGTGTACCTCATAAAAATCATAAATTCTATAAATAAAATTCCAAGTTCAAAAAAAACTATTGAACTTGGAAAAATTCATAAAGTATCTTAAAAGTTTTTTATCAAAGCAAGCTTAACTTAAAATCTTGCCAAAAACAATTTTTTTCTAGGCTAGCGACTAACTATAAGTTCAGCAAAAACATTAAAAAAAACTTCAATCACTAGCGACCCACAAATCTTGTTTGTATAGAGAAAAAAACCGAACCAATTCAAAGAAATTAAAAGCTTGTTCGTGTCGTAGGGTGGGGATATTAATCCATTTGTTAAACCCATCCCTACTTAGGCATAACTTCCGCAGAACAATACTAGATATCTTTTTCAGCTAACTCTTGAATTAGATGATCGAAGGGTTCCTCCAAAAAAGCACCCGTTTCAATACCTGCTGCTGCAACCTGAGATTTAATCAGTTCCTTAAGAATGCCAATACCTATTACAGTAGGTCCAATGGGCACACCTAAAGAATTGTAAGTTTCCCGGAGACCTTGTAACACGCGCTCATCCAATACGTCTGTATTACCTGCTACCAAAGCATAAGTAGCATAGCGTAGATAGTAATCCATATCCCGCAAACAGGCAGCATAACGACGGGTTGTATAAGCATTTCCGCCGGGACGAATTAATTCTGATTGTTGTGCAAATAATGTAACCGCAGCCTGCTTGACCAAACTAGCAGCCTCAGAATTAATCACTGCAGCGGCTTGTACTCGTGCAGTACCTGTTTCAAAATATGATTTTAATTGATCGACAGCATCCCGATCCAAATAACGACCTTTTACATCGTAATTTTCTATTAAGCTGGTAATAGTGTCCCGCATGTAATTATTCTCCCAACAATTTCTTAAACTTCCCATCCTAGCCTACTATAAATTGACCATAAATAATGGGATTCAAGTCCCGTCCTTGTAGGACCGCTTTATTTACATTTGACCTCTTCCCCCACCCCTCTCCTACAAGGAGAGAGTAAAAGAATGATTAATATTAAAAGCTGATTTATTCTAGCTATAAATTAGCTATAAATTGGTTAGACTTCTCCCACGACCCCTGCTGAAATGAGAGGGGAGAAGAATAATGATTTTTTCCCTTATGGGTTTAATACCCCACAATCTATAGAATGCTAATGCTGTTTTTTGGGGGGGTATTAAACCCATCGACCCCATTCTCAGTCCTACTGACTACTGACTACTTGTTCAATAAAAATTGATTGAATTTACTATTATTAAAGATGCAGGGAAGCGGAAAGTCAATGGGCAATCTTAACTCAAAACACTCTTTTTAAGACTAGATAATTTTCGTAGTGCTGGTAAGGCATTGCGAGACCCAAAACTGATGTGGAGGATTCTTTTGACTGTGGCAATAATGTAGTAGTACTGTTGAAACATCAACCCACCGAAGGACATTATGTCCGGCATAAATCCTTAGATATAACACCTAATAGTCAAATAGAATATCAAACCTAGCAGAATAATCTAAGTAGAGCTAGGGACTATTGTAACACTCGATACAAAAACTTAACAAATTTCGTTCTTATGATCGGCTGGATGTATTCTTATTAGAGCTATTCTTCTTTTTAAGAAAGCCAAAATAAAATTTAGGAGCAATAAATGGCACAAACAGCCCAAGAAGTCTTGAATTGGATTAATGAACAAGACATTCAAGTTATTGATTTGAAATTCATCGACCTGCCTGGTATTTGGCAACATTTAACACTTCACAGAAGCCAAATTGATGAGAGTTCTTTCACAGATGGAGTTGCCTTCGACGGTTCTAGTATCCGTGGTTGGAAAAGCATCAATGAGTCAGACATGATGATGGCACTCGATCCAACTACTGCTTGGATTGACCCATTTATGGCTGAACCGACATTAAGTGTAATTTGTAGTATTAAAGAACCTCGAACTGGTGAATGGTACAGTCGTTGTCCAAGAGTTATTGCTCAGAAGGCAGTTGACTATTTGAAAACAACAGGTATTGGGGATACAGTATTCTTTGGGCCTGAAGCTGAATTCTTTGTATTTGAAGATGTTCGCTTCGATCAAACAGAAAATAAAGCATATTATTATGTAGACAGTGTAGAAGGTCGCTGGAATTCTGGTAGTGAAGAACCAGGTGGCAATAAAGGCTATAAACCAGGTTATAAACAAGGTTACTTCCCTGTATCTCCTACCGATACGATGCAGGATTTGCGGACTGAAATGTTGTTGACAATGGCCAAGTGTGGGGTTCCCATTGAAAAGCATCACCATGAAGTGGCTACAGGTGGTCAGAATGAGTTGGGTTTTCAGTTTGGCAAATTGGTAGATGCTGCAGACAACTTGATGATTTATAAGTATGTCATTAAGAATGTGGGCAAAAAATATGGCAAAACTATTACTTTCATGCCTAAGCCTGTATTTAACGATAATGGTTCCGGGATGCACTGTCACCAGTCAATCTGGAAAGATGGGCAACCTCTATTCTGGGGTGATGGTTATGCCAACTTGAGCAAGATGGCACTTAATTATATTGGTGGTATTCTGAAGCACGCTCCGGCAATATTGGCATTTTCTAATCCCTCTACTAATTCTTATAAGCGATTAGTTCCTGGATTTGAAGCTCCGGTAAACTTGGCTTATTCTCAAGGTAACCGCTCTGCTTCTGTTCGGATTCCTTTAAGTGGTACAAATCCCAAGGCCAAGCGACTAGAGTTCCGTTGTCCTGATGCTAGTTGTAATCCCTATCTGGCTTTTGCTGCGATGCTTTGTGCTGGTATTGATGGGATTAAGAATGAAATTGACCCTGGTGAATCTTTGGATGTGGATATTTATGACCTCAGCCCTGAAGAGTTGAGCAAGATTCCTTCTACTCCTGGGTCTCTAGAGGGTGCTTTGGAAGCTTTGGAAAAAGACCATGAGTTTTTGACTACTGGTGGGGTATTTACAGAGGATTTGATTCAAACTTGGATTGAGTACAAGTTGGATAATGAGGTTAACCCAATGCGTCTGCGTCCTCATCCTTATGAGTTTGCTTTATATTACGATTGCTAAGTAATTATATTAGGTGTTACGAGTCACGAGTCATGAGTTGGAATTTACGCAAAGACACTATATGTAGTAATTCAAAACTATAACGTCTTAGATATGTAGTGTTTAGAACTGAAAAATGTGTAAATCCTGGAGATGGAAAGAAGTTTTTCTCAAACCTTCAATAGCGACTAGATATGATTTTTCTAGATTAATGACTCTTGATTTACCGAAAAGCGACGTTGAAGGCCCCCGTGTTTTAACCGGGGGATGAAAACAAGGGAGTCGTTTAGACTAGACAACTAAAGTAGTCCTGTGCTACT
>JBARXI010000021.1:0-12069 GCA_049647275.1 Microcoleaceae cyanobacterium | reverse complement strand
AGATGTTTTTCCTTTCACTCTCTCCTAATAATCCACCTAAATAATGCCTAAACCCAGTTTTTTGAGACTGGTTTTTCCAACAATCATCAAACTTTTTGCACCATCTTTCAAAGCAAGGAGGCATAGCTGCAGGAGTTGTTTCTTTCATCTCAAACAAATTCGACGTAAAAAGCTTGTCTATCAAGTATTATAGTCTAATTTTACTAATTAAGTTGTGTAAGTCCCACTATTTGAATAATAACTATTCAACTAGACATAAAATTATTCCAGGAGAGACTATTTTTTTGTTCAATTAATTATATTATCTGCGGATAAGCACGTTATCAAAAAAAGTTTTTACCTACAACAGAAAATGTATTCAACTTTCTCCCCCTATTCCCTACTCCCGCTGCTTCCCTACTATTTGAATAATAACTATTCAACTAGACATGAAATTATTCCAGGAGAGACTATTTTTTTGTTCAATTTATCTGTTACTATTTATATAGTATTCAGCTATCATGGCTGAATATTGCTCAAAAATTTAGTTCAGTACGGGTTAAAAATTGTGGGATTCAAAATTGGTTTGCTGGGATTAGGTACAGTTGGCACAGGGACAGCAAAAATTTTGCTATCTCCAGAAGGTCGTCATCCCTTAATTCAGGAATTGGAAATACACCGAGTGGGAGTGCGCGATATCTCCAAAACCAGAGATATTAATCTATCTTCAGATATTTTAACAACAGATTTAGAAGCGATCGCGACAAACCCAGATATTGATATTATAGTAGAACTAATAGGCGGATTAGAACCAGCAAGAAGTCTGATCCTCAAAGCTATTGACCATGGTAAACATATCGTTACTGCTAACAAAGCTGTGATCTCTCGCTACGGTCCAGAAATTTTTACAGCGGCTAACGAAAAAGGTGTCTATGTTATGTTGGAAGCAGCAGTTGGTGGGGGTATACCAGTTATTCAACCCCTCAAAGAATCTCTAGGAGTCAACCGCATTCATTCCGTTATCGGTATTGTCAATGGTACCACAAATTATATTTTGACAAAAATGCAGCAAGAGGGAGCAGACTTTGCAAATGTGCTCGCCGATGCTCAAAGATTAGGTTACGCAGAAGCAGACCCCACCGCTGATGTGGAAGGGTTAGATGCCAAAGATAAAATCGCGATTTTGGCTTCCCTAGCTTTTGGAGGCTTAATTAAATTAGAAGATATTCACTGCGAAGGTATTACTCAAGTAACGGCGGCTGATATTGCTTATGCTGAAAGACTAGACTTTGTAATTAAATTATTAGCGATCGCCAAACGCGACTCTGACAACACCAACTCCACCACAGACCAACTACAATTAAGAGTGCATCCTACCCTTGTTCCTAAAACTCACCCTCTCGCCAGCGTCAATGATGTTTATAATGCCATTCTGGTTGAAGGCGAGCCAATTGGACAAGTAATGTTTTTTGGCCCCGGTGCAGGTTCAGGGCCAACAGCTAGTGCTGTTGTCTCCGATATTATGAGTATTGCTGCCATTCTCAAAACTGAAACCGTACCTATCCCCCATCCTTTATTAAGTTGCACCCACCAACACTACTGCGAAACAGCACCGATGACAGAACTTGTCACCAGATTTTATGCCCGTTTCCTGACAAAGGATAACCCAGGAGTTATTGGTAAACTGGGTACTAGTTTTGGTAGTCATGGTGTAAGTTTAGAATCTATAGTACAAACGGGAATACATGGTCAACTTGCAGAAATAGTCGTTGTCACTCATGATGTACGAGAAGGTAACTTCCGCCAAGCATTAGAGGAAATATGTTCCTTAGATATTATTGATAGTATTCCTAGTGTATTGAGGGTGTTGTAGAAACAAAAAAAATCAGATGGTAATTAAAGACCAACGCCAGAAAAACTTAACTTCAAAATAGAGTTCTCCGAAAATTAATCTCAAACCTTTGTAATTCTTAGAGTAGAACTTAGTTTCTGGAGATATCTAATGAAAAGAATCATCAAAAAGTTCCTCAGATGGTTAACCATCGCCATAGGAGTTTGTTTATTGCTGGTGGCAACTCATCATGCGTCTCCTCGTTCTCCTGTAGTTAAAGAAAAGATGCAGGGGATTTGGTTGACCAATGTTGCAACAGCATTTCTACATCACACCACATTCTTAGATGAAATCTTACATCAGCTTTCTCTCTCAGGATATGACCGTGTTTACTTCAGTGTTTATGGCTTAAAAGGAACCCTCTACCCGACTTCTCGCAGTTCTACTTATTTTTTATTGCGTCCTCCTTTGACTAATCCTCTCAAAGCTGCGGCGCAAGAATCTCGGCGTCAAGGATTAAAACCTTATGCCTGGTTTGAATATGGTCTGATGCTTTACCCTGGAAATGCTATTGCCAAAAAACATCCAGATTGGTTACTAAAAACAGTAGAAGGGAAAACTGTAGAAGATGGAAATGTCTGGCTAGATCCAACTCATCGAGAAGTTCAAGAATATATCTTAGGTCACATAGACGATATCCTCAAAGTTAAAGAGTTAGCGGGAATTCAATTAGACGATCATTGGGCTGTTCCGAAAGCTTTTGGTAATAGTAATCAACCTCAGGCGTTAACCAGCTTAACCCAAAAGGTGTATAGTCACATTAAAGCCAAAAATCCCCAACTGGTAGTTAGCGTTTCCCCCAATCCTTACAACTTTGCTCTCTCGAAATACAATCAGGATTGGTTGTGGTGGGTGGAACAAGGAATAGTAGATGAAGTGGTGTTGCAGATTTATCGTCCAACACCAGAAGCGGTGACAGCAAGTTTATCAAATTCTGGTATTTACACTGCTTCTGATTATGTGCCAGTTGGAGTTGGTATCTCAGCAACCTGGAATGTTGTTCCTTTCTCACTTAATACAGTGCAAAAACAGGTTGAAGCAGTTAAGCAACAAGGCTATGGGTATTCGATTTTTAGTTGGGAATATTTGGTGTTACGCCGTTTCGCAAAGTTTTTTTAGGACGAGAGCAAGAGTATTTGGTTTTGAACAGAAAACTAGCGATCGCCAATATTTTTATTAGAGTTGTTGGGAAATAAAAATTGTAACTGCTCAAAAGCTTACCATACAAGGCTTTCAGTTATTTCGGCACTAAAAATACTATACGCTTTGACTGATAAGGGTTTCAGCCACTTTTTTAGCTTAATTCCCAACAACTCTATTATTACTCTGATATCTTGAAATTTTATTATTGAGTAACTGAATAACATAATCAAGCATATTATTTTTTCTAAATTTATTTAGATTTGTTATCAATAATATCATGTCCGGATAATAGCGCGATAGAACTCCGTTCCGAGGTGCGCGTTAACGCAGTTTTGCGCCAGCAAACAAAAAACTTTCTTCTCCTCTTTCTCTTCTTCCCTCCTGACTCCTGTACGGGTAATTTCCTTTCCTTTCCTAGGTCATGCTACGCAAAGGTCATGCTCCGCTTTCGATGTTTGCTCCGCATTCGGTCAGAAATTACCCCTACTGAGAATTACCCCTACTAAATCCTGACTACTCCCTCGTTATTTATAACTATTCAACCGGACATGATATAACAGGGCAAACAAAAATATGCTGCCCTGAAATTTAAGCTTTTATTCCTCACTCATAATTTTAGGAACTTTAAAAAAGTCTCCATCTTGATCTGGAGCAGAAGAAAGAATTTCTTCTCGGTGAGGAAAAGTTTCTAAACGATCGTCACGAGTAATATTACTAACATTTATTACCCTAGTAGTAGGAGGTACTTTTTCGGTATCTAACTCACTTAACTGCTCAAAATATTCCAGAATACCACTTAACTGAGTAGTAAATTTTTCCTCTTCTTCCGGCTTTAGTTCTAATCTAGCTAAATGAGCAACTTTACGCACTTGTTCGGGGTCTATCTTCATTAGTAGTTTTCCCTATTTTTTAACACTCTCAAATGAACCACATTTAGAAAAATACATCTTTATTCGAGCGCCCAGTAGTTTTCAACCAGTTTTGAGCTTCAATATAGTTATTAGGAGCTAAATTAATTGCCTGTTTCCAATAGTCAGCCGCCTTATCAAGCCAGGCTTTTGCTTCTTCTGGATGACCTGTTTCTTTAGCATTTTCTCCTCTGTAATGGCAAATAACAGCAATATTATTTAACGCTTGAGGCATTCTGGGATTATTTTCTAAAGCTTGATCATAGTATTCCAATGCTCGATCGTGTTCGCCATTACTAGCATGAATTAAGCCAATATTATAAAGAATATAACTCCGGTCATTAGGGTCTTCTTCTAAACTCAATGCTTCATAATAATTTTCTAATGCCTCAGCATATTCGCCATCAGCTTGTGCCGACATTCCATCACGATAATAGGCAAAAGCTTCTTTGGCTTGATGATTTGTCGGTAGCAGTTTCAAAATCAAATCTGCCATGACCGTAAATGATTTATCAATGAAGTTATCGTTACGTTGAGTTCTGGGCATATTACAACTTTATGTTATCTGTTCAGCAATTAACAATTAACAATTAACAATTAACAATTGTCATGTGACGAGGTGCCGTTTGCATAGCATTCCGCAGGAAAACAATTAATAATTACCTCTCCTTAAAAGAGAGAGGATTGACACAATTGGAAAAATTTTTCTTTTCTCTTGGTCGATTGGATATGGCCAGGTCTCCTCGCCATCCCACCCTACGGGAAGCTCCGAAGAACATGTTGCGGAGCATACGCGACCGCTTTTCCCCTTAAAAGGGGGAGGCTTTAAACCTGAATAATGAATAATGAATAATTATTAATTATTCGGTAAAAATCTACGACCTTAACCGAGAAAAAAACGGAGAGGGTGGGATTCGAACCCACGGAGGCTTTCACCTCACTCGATTTCAAGTCGAGCGCGTTCGACCACTCTGCCACCTCTCCAAACAAGTCAAAAGTCATCAATCAAAACTCAAAAGTCATTTAAAAGTTTCGACTACGAGCACAGAGGCTCGTATTGTTTTGACAACTATATATTATAGCACCTGTGCAGACGAAACAACAGATTTAGATTTTTGGTAAAGAATTTCTTCAGAAACTACCCTCAAATCATGGCCGATCCAAATCAAAGTGGCCTCAGAAACAACTCCAGCTTCCAAAGACACAATAGAAAAATTGCGTTGTTTGTGACCATCTACTTCTATAATCCTGGGTACACTCGCCGCATTAAGATATACCGTACCCTCAACATCCACATCCACACGCTTACGCAACCGCTCCTTAGTATGACGCAGTTTATGGTGCATATGACCAAAGGCAACCAAAGGAATCTTTTTACCCAGAGCACGAGTTTGGGTGATCGCCTCCGTAAAATCTGGATCGCCAAAATCCCCACCCCTAGGTTTCCAGTCACGGCCCACAGGATCTTCCGGAGCATCTCCTAAACCCTTTGGCCCATTATGGCCCAGAAAAATCACATTTTCCGCAGCAGCACTCTCGACAGTCTCGACCATTAAATTGGTAGACTCTGTAAAACTATTGACTCCAAATCGTTCCCGATAAAAATCCTCATACTTCCATTGTGGGCCGCCCCAACTAAAAGGACGAGTTCCCACCACCGTTAAGTCTAACTCTGGAAACTCACGCTTACCGTAGCCCACATGAGCATCCCCAAATAAATCTATTTGTTGCTGCACTCTGTCTTCTTGAGTTCGGTCATAGGGACATCTTTTTCTGCCCCACTCGGTCGCCGTATACCAAGCATCGTGATTACCAAAAACTGCGACCTTGGGAATATCAACAGCAGCGATCGCCTTGACAACCTCTACTGCTTCGTTACCAAAATCTCCCACAAACATTACCAAATCAACCCCCAGATGTTTGAGGGCCATCTCATCCTCTACTTCCCATTGGTCGTGAATATCTCCAACAACGGCAATTTTGGTAAGTGTGTCTCGGTTATTTGTCATATTTATTTACTATTTTTTGTTCCTTCTTAAATATTAAGGATAAGAAATTTTGACCAATTTTATAAACGTTTAATTGATTTATGGCGATAAATGATTAGTATTTGTTTTACCGAAAGGGGAAGTTGAGAGAAATGTCTGTTTTAGAGGGGGAATGAAAACCAGCGGGTCGTTGAGACGCTCGTGGCTTTAGTCTGACTATTATTTGGAATGTAAGTGCAGTAAAAAGGTTTGTTTATTTGGCAAATGTGTAATTATTTTTTTGTAAGTATTCAGCCGTCAGCTATTAGCTATCAGCTATTGATTTGGGAGTTATTAAAAGCTATTTAGAAACTGAGATAGAATCAAAAATTACTGCCAAACTCCCCTCCCTTAACCATGAGAAGTAATTATTAATTATTAACTGCTGAAGTGCTGAATGCTAAGAGCTGAATGCTTACATTTTTTTTTATGCTTACAGCTAAACTCAAAGACAGAATAGCCCAGTCATGTCAAGCATAAAAAATTTCATTCGTAGAAATATTTGTAGAAAGATAAGAGAGTTATCAGAGTATTAATTCTGTCAATAAACCAGGTTTCAGAGACATAGAAAAAGAGTGTAAAATCAAAGTCAAATCAAATTATCAATCCCTCAACAAATAAAAATGAACCATCGAAACCTAATTATTTTTACCGAATAATTAAGATAAAAAGCCTCTTCCTTAAAGGAGAAAAAGCAAATGTTCTTTGCTGGCGCAGAACGCATCCTATCTCCTGGGTCGCAGCTGCGCTAAGGTCATGCCCCCAGCAAACGTTAACGGCATCTCGTCACATTCCAAGCGGAGCATCACAAACGGAAAAAGCCCAGCAGACCGCAGGATGGAATGGCGCGTATGCTACGCAACATTCCAAGCGGAGCGACTGGTGCATTCTTCGGGTTTCCTTTCCCTCCGGTCCCGAAGGGAACGATGGATATCCAATCGACCAAGAAAAGAAAAAATTTTCCTTTTGGTTAATCCTATCCCTTTTAAGGAGAGGTAATTAAAAATTAATCATTAATATAGCACTTTGCACAACCAACTGGTACAGAATTAATCTGGGTTTTAAACTTACTCTTTCTCCTCTTTTCTGTGTTCCTATAGCAATCCTAAATCATTTGTGATAGTTTTATTGCTTGGGTGCTTCTCATTCCCAGAACCCAGCTTCGGTGCTTCTCATTCCCTAAAATCTACAATATATCTCAACTCAAATAAGATTGCTATATATGGATAATTAATTATTGTACTTAACCGTTACGCAAAGTGCTGTAATTAATTTTTAATTGTTGAACCGTTATCCATAACCAAGCAAAATTAACTGCTGAAGCGCTGACTGCTAATAGCTAAATGCTTACATTTTTTTTCCTACTTACAGCTAAACTAAAATACAGAATAGCCCAGTTATGTAAAGTATAAAAAATTTTATTTGTAGAAATATTGTTAGAAAAATAAGAGAGCGATCGGAGTATCAATTCTGTAAATAAAGCTGGTTTTAAAGAAATAGAAAAGCGATGTAAGATCAAAGTAAAATCAAATTATCAAACCCTGAACAAATAAAAATGAACCATCGACACCTAATTATTTTTACTCGTTATCCAGAACCAGGCAAAACAAAAACACGATTAATACCAGCCTTAGGAGAGGAAGGATCTGCAAATCTCCAACGTCAGATGACAGAGCAAACCATTGCCAAAGTCAAACAATTAGTTAAGTTCGTCTCATTATCTTTTGAAATTAGATTTGCAGGTGGTAACATCCAACTCATGCAAAATTGGCTAGGGTCAGATTTAAAACATCAACAACAGGGGGAAGGAAATTTAGGCGACCGCATGACGATAGCATTTCAATCAGCTTTTAATAAAGGCAATAAATATGTAGTAATTATTGGCATAGATTGCCCTAAATTAACTATAGATATTATCATTCAAGCCTTTGAAAAACTAACCCAAACAGATTTAGTAATCGGTCCGGCAATTGATGGGGGTTACTATCTAATTGGTCTCAGTCAATTTATCCCAGAATTATTTAGAGAAATTAATTGGGGCAGCGCTCAAGTATTAGAAAAAACCTTAACAATTGCTCAATTACTCAATCTAGTTGTTGGCTATTTACCCATCCTTTCAGATATTGACCGTCCAGAAGACCTGAATAATTTAGAATCTTAAATTAATTAAGTGCCTAAACAAAATTAATTACATATTCTCAACCAAAATTATCAAGTACTTTTTTAAGATCATTAAGTAAACTTGGCCAACTCTGAGGCGTATCAAATTCAATCCATTCATATTGAATAAATTTCCAGATAATCTCAATTAAGTTTTGGTTGGGCGAGTCAGTCGGTAACCAAAATAGATTCAAATTTCTTGACTCCGATTCCTCTAGCTTTTTCATTAAATTATCACTCTCTTTGAATTGAGGCTTGAGCCATAATTACTACTGTAGGTTTAGACAAATTGTCACTAAATTTATCTAAAAATTCTCTGACTATTTGACTGTTGATAATTCCTCGGTTAATTTCATCACATAATTCATTTCTACGATTCATTAATCCCAAGACATTAATTCTTTGACTTTAATAACTTTTAGCAGTTATTGTTACTCCCTTTTCCTCCCAAGCATCAGGAATATATAGGCTCAAACAAAATCCACTTTCATCTAAATATCTCAAGTCAATTTCTCCCTTTTCCTCTTGTTCTTTCAGTTCTAATAATTTAGATGTCTTCACTTCGCACTTCCCAGTAGTCGGGGGTTTTACCCAGTCCTCTTTTCACTCTTTTTCCAGAGCATATTCAATTTTTTGATAATTCTTTTGATCGTTTCTTTAGTCACGTCTATTCCCCATTGTTTAGAAATTTTTATCCCTACTTTTCTGACTTTTTTTGAGCTTTCTTTAAGCCACTGTTTTACTTGGTCTTTTTGTGTCTCACTTAATTAATTGGAGTTTCCGGCCTCTTCCTTTTTGATTATATAACCCTAAAAACCCAAGGATTTCCCATCTGTTTAACCAATGATAAATAGTTCTTCTGCTAACTCCAAAGATTTTTATTAATTGCAGGTACAGAAAATCAAGGGTAACTCAATGTATAATATTGATTTCTCTTTCTCGCTTGTGGTAATTGGCTAGAGGAACTTATTATTAAAATTTTGTGCGTTTCTGTAGTATTTATTTTTCTTAGTAATAACATTGATTTTTGATATTTTAGATGATTACTTCATCATAATATTATGATGTTTAATCTGTGCAATTAATTTTGTGTAACCACTTAATACACATCAAATTTTTATAGTATTTTAAATTTAATAAATACCTGTGGAAAATTAATTTAACATTTGTAGGGGCCTTATGGAGTATGCGCAAGCATTCGGCCACCAGGGAAAAGCGCACAACGCATCCTATCTCCTTCAGAGGAGCTGCGCTAAGGTCATGATACCGCAGACATTAACAACTGTCGCCGAGATGTTTGCGTAGCATTCCGGAGGAAAACGCCCCTAGGGGAGTAGGGAGTTGTTCGCCCTTACAGGAGCAGAGAACAAGCAATAAAAAATATACTTGTACGATCAAACCAGTGGAGCTAAAAATAATTATTTCTCCGCGCTTTAACCTAACTATCAAATATACAATTAATGCCAGCTTGACTACTTAGTTTTGAATATTAAAAAGTATTGTACCCCATTCGTTACTGAGGATTGATGACAAGTATTTCGATTGTTATTCCAGTCTTAAATGAAGCTAAGACAATTGCCCAAACTATATCAACAGCTCAAACAGCAACAGACATAGAAATAATCGTAGTTGATGGTGGGAGTAATGACGGTACAGTTGAAGTGGCCCAGTCTTTAGATATCCAGTTAATTTATACTCTTCCTGGCCGTGCTACTCAGATGAATCAAGGAGCAATGGCTGCAACAGGAGATATTTTGATATTTCTCCACGGAGACACCCTGTTGCCATCAGGTTTTGATTGGTTAGTGCGACAAGCTCTGCTCAAAGCAAATACCGTTGCAGGTGCATTTGAGTTAGGTATTGGGGCAGGAGCAGGAAGTCTACGAGTCGTCGAGAAAATAGTTAATTGGCGATCGCGTTATCTACAAATACCTTATGGCGACCAAGGAATTTTTCTCAAAGCCAAGATATTTGAGGAAGTGGGTGGTTTTCCAGAAATACCAATCATGGAAGATTTTGAACTAATACGACAGCTCAGAAAAAGAGGGCGAATAGAAATTTTATCAGTGCCAGTATTAACTTCTGGTCGTCGGTGGCAAAAATTGGGGATACTAAAAACTACCCTCATTAATCAGATAGTAATAATTTCTTATCTACTAGGAGTATCACCAGAAATATTAGCTCAGTGGTATCGTGGCCAAATTAAGGCAGGAAGAAGGAAAAAATAATACCAAATTCAAAAAATCACCTTAACGTAATCCACTTACCACCTGTCAAAGAAATATTGTAGGAATTCAGTCGCTAAATCCCTATTGACTATTCTCAGAAGTCATAAGTCCTAGGAGTAGGTTTTACAACAAAGCATGGCCCAATTTAGATTAACTTTTTTAAAGTTGAAAACCAATTTTGAGATTAGACTGCACCTACCTCGTAAAATATGAGCTTAATATCTTCTAAAGATTTTTGAACTCTAAATAAGAGGAAATATAAGTATGGCCGACCCTAGAGATATGGAGTTTGTTAAAGCGTACAACGGAGACCCTTTTGTAGGTCATTTATCCACACCAATTAGTGATTCTGACTTTACCAGAACATTTATTGGTAATTTACCAGCCTACCGCAAAGGTTTATCTCCAATTCTGCGTGGTCTAGAAATAGGTATGGCCCACGGTTATTTTATCGTTGGTCCTTGGACTAAACTTGGTCCATTACGAGATTCTGCTACAGCCAACTTAGGTGGGCTGATTTCTGCGATCGCCCTAATTCTAATTGCCACTATTTGCCTATCCGCTTATGGCATAGTTTCGTTCCAAAGAAATGATGGCCTCAGCCCAGAAGGTCCAAACTCTCTGAAAAGTGCTGAAGGTTGGAGCCAGTTTACTGGTGGTTTCTTCATTGGTGCCATGGGTGGTGCGGTTGTTGCATTTTTCCTTATGGAAAATTTTGAGGTCGTAGACTCTATTTTCCGAGGTTTAGTTAATAACTAAAAACTTAATCAGTTTAGGATGTGAATTTAAAATGTGAATTAAGTTTTACTATGACATCCTTGTGGAAAAAAAAGGTAGATTAGTTATAGCCAAAATTTGAAAATAAACAGGTCAAGTTTTGGTCTACTTAAATAAATACCTGTTTGGAATTTGTGTAATTTAAGGAGCATTGAAAATGACAGGTTCATACGCAGCAGCTTATTTACCTTGGATTTTAATTCCCGTAGTTTGTTGGTTAATGCCAATAGTAGTTATGGGTTTGTTGTTTATTCACATTGAAAGCGAAGCCTAGTTTTTTATCGGTCTAGGCTAATAAGTTAATTAACAAAGTGGCGTTTAACATTTTCCTGATTTACAATGCAGGAGATAAAAACGCCACTTTTTATTGTTTTTTGGGGGTTGATATGGAGAGATTTTTTATATGAAATACGTTAATGTTTGCTACATTTTCTTGAGAGTAGGGAGTAGGGAAATCAGGAATAAAGTATCTTTACTTAATACCTATAATCCTTAAAAATATTACTGAATCTTACTTATTACGTAATAACTGAAGTGCTGAATAGGTATGGCATGATTTTTCGTATTTCATATTATTATTAATTATAAGCATTAGGAAGATTCAAATTTTCGGATAATATCAAATCCGGGTAATTAGTTACTGCATGATACTAAATTAAAAAAGGTCGTTACATCCTAATCTGTTATTTATCCCTATAGTTCAAAGGTTGATATAGCGGTTCTCATCCTTTATGAGGTACAGTATTTTTTCTTTTCCCTATTCCCTGTTGCCTGACGGAGCTGTTGCCTAAAATCCCAAATTTATGTATTTCACCAATTTGATAATTGCTATATAGCAATCCTATTTTATTTGTGTATAAAAATCTTACCGTTTTTAGGGAACAGGGAACAGGGAACAGGGAACAGGCGGGAGTTCCAGCTTTTTTATCTACTTTTTGATTTGTTACAACCTATTT
>JBARXI010000020.1:0-5243 GCA_049647275.1 Microcoleaceae cyanobacterium | reverse complement strand
CAGGAGATAATAAGTTATTAAATGCTGATATCAATGGAGCATTTAATATTATTAGAAAAGTAATTCCCGATGTTTTTGACCAGGGAATAAAGGGTTGGCCGTTTAACCCTGTAGTGCTTGACCCACTAAGAATGACTAGACTTTCAGACCTTTGAGTAAGTTTAGTTGAGCGGTAGGCTATTAATAAAATCTGACACTACTGGGGTCATTGTTTTCTGCATTTATCGAGATTAAGGTACTTAATTGAGTCTATTTTAAATCAATTGGAGCGGTAGGATACCCATGCTAGTTCAGTCAATGTGTATATAGTAAAATCGTGGTCGTAGCCTACAATGATTATAAGAATCAGTGTAGCAGTATGTCACTAGCGGTATAGAATACTGTTAGTTAAATAAAAGGCTAGGGTTGATTGTCTCAAGGAGCTAAAACAAACTAAATTGTTTAAACTAGTTAAGAGTCAGTGAAGCAATAATCTGCCACTATAAATCTCTGATGACCGTGGCGAGATTGTCAAAGTAAATAAACAAATTTAATATCGGTGATGCTGCTATTAATAAAACAACTAGGAATAACAATATTAACAAGTTCTTGCCTAGGATACACAATTTTGTTGTGGACTCCTCAGCCATCAATGGCACAAGAACAAACAGAAGCACCTTTTTGTGAAGGAAGTCCTCCCACTGGCAGAGTTAAGTGTAATTATCCTAATGGTGATAATTATGCCGGGAATTTTGTCAATGGGAGACCAGAGGGAAGTGGTGTATATATTTATGCTAATCGCGATCGCTATGAGGGACAGTTTCGGAATGGTCTGCCTAATGGACAGGGAACTTTTATCTTCTCCAATGATACTCGGGTAACAGGAGTATTCCAAAATGGACAAATTAGGTCTGGGACAATTATTTTTGCCAATGGCGATCGCTTTGTTGGAGATTTTAATTTGGTGGAGAATGTCTCCAGTAGTGTGATTAGCAGTCAGCCTACTGGTGAAGGTCAATTTATTTATGCTAATGGCGATCGCTATGAAGGAGAGTTCTTTGCCGGAGTGCCGTTTGGCCCGGGAGTATTTACCCGTGCTGATGGAATACGCTGTCAGGGAGATTTTTATAATGCTGAACTAGACGGCAAAGGAAATTGTAGTTATCCCAATGGAATACGTTATCAGGGAGAGTTTCGCGGTGGAGTGCCTCATGGCGTAGGGATTATTATTGATGCAGATGGAAAGCGTTTTCCTGGAACTTTTCGCAATGGTCAAAGACAGGAAGAAACAAATTAATCATCCGACTGAGGCGAAAACGCTAGGCTATATATAGTAAATCAAAACTATAACGTTAGAGATATAGTAGTACGTTTTTTTGGTTAGGACAATAAGTCTAGGTTCAAAGGCAACAGCTCATCTGCTCCGGAAGGCAAAAAGGCAACAGAAGAATGTCAAACACCTGAATCCGTAGTGCTATATATAGTTGGTAGTGTGAAAAACTCAAAATCGAAAGTGTGTTTCCGGAAAATTTGGTCAAGGTCAAAAAGAGGAGGCTAAAACACTATATATAGTAGCTAAAAACTATAACGTTACAGATATATAGTGTATAAAACTCAAAAATGAGTAAATATTGAAGTTAATTAAATAAATTTCCAAGTTATGTAGTGTGAAAAACTCAAAATCAAAAGTGTGATTATAGTAAATCAAAACTATAACGTTAGAGATATATAGTGAAAAACTCAAAATCAAAAGTATGTTTGCTGGAACTTTTGGTCAAGGTCAAACACAGGAGGCTAAAACACTATATAGTAAATCAAAACTATAACGTTAGAGATATAGCAGTACGTTTTTTTAGTTAGGACAATAAGTCTAGGTTCAAAGGCAACAGCTCATCTGCTCCGGAAGGCAAAAAGGCAAAAAGGCAACAGAGGAATGTCAAACACCTGAATCCGTAGTGCTATATATAGTTGGTAGTGTGAAAAACTCAAAATTGAAAATGTGTTTGCTGGAACTTTTGGTCAAGGTCAAGCACAGGAGGATAAAACACTATATATAATAAATCAAAACTATAACGTTAGAGATATATAGTGAAAAACTCAAAATCGAAAATGTGTTTGCTGGAACTTTTGGGCAAGGTCAAACACAGGAGGCTAAAACGCTATATATAGTAGTTCAAAACTATAACGTTACAGATATATAGTTAGTAGTGTGAAAAACTCAAAATCAAAAGTGTGTTTGCTGGAACTTTTGGTCAAGGTCAAGCACAGGAGGCTAAAACGCTATATATTCATAGATATATAGTAAATCAAAACTATAACGTTAGAGATATATATTTAGTAGTGTGAAAAATTCAAAATCAAAAGTGGGTTTCCGGAACTTTTGGTCAAGGTCAAACATAGGAGGTTAAAACACTATATATAGTAATAGTAGTTCAAAACTATAAAGTTACAGATATATAGTGTATAAAACTCAAAAATGAGTAAATATTGAAGTTAATTAAATAAATTTCCAAGTTATACAGACAAATGGCTTAAAAATTGTGGCGGTTGCTAAGTACAAATGCTAGCTCAGATAAATACTAAAATCTAAAAATATGCAATTGAAATGATTTGAGAATTTACTATGACAGCAACCGCCTCTACTTCCTCTGGAACTAATCAGTTTCCCTTTGACTTTTCTCCCTACGCCACACAAGATAGTGATTTTCTGCGACAACTAGAATTTGTTCCAGGCTTGAAAGAAGTATTGACAATTAGACAGGTTCATGCATTAGAACACGCTACAGTCTGGGTACTTAGTGAGTTAGAAAACTCAGCCACTACTACAGCAACGTTCCATGGAACGTCCCTACAAAACGAATCAATAGGGGGAATATCTACACCACAAGGATTTTATCTTTATGGTTCAGTTAATCCAGCTCAGTTACAACAGGCAGTAGAAACAGCATTACAGCGCATTACTTCTGGAGAATGGAACTTAGCAGTACATCCCAGGTGTGGTACTAATCTATCAGTAGCGATGACTCTGACGGCAGGATTAGCTCTGGGTATAAATATGCTTCTACCTCGAAGACCAATTGAACAACTCTTAGGCATTGGTATTGCAGCTACAGCAGCTACCCAACTGGCACCAGAATTAGGGAGTTTGGCCCAAAAGTACATAACAACAGCTATTCCTTTCAACCTAAGATTGATCGATATTTCAGCAACTGAAGATTTGTGGGGTCGCCCTAGCCATTTTGTTCAGCTATCCTGGATCAATTAGTTGCAACAAAACTTAAAAAAATCTAAGAACTAAAAGAGATAGGATCGGATAGCAGTTTTACGATACTTTAAAGGGAAAAAAATCATGGTTCAACGTGGTTCTAAAGTAAGGATTTTACGCAAAGAATCTTACTGGTATAACGATATTGGTACAGTTGCTTCAGTTGACAAAAGTGGCATTAAGTACCCCGTGATAGTTCGCTTTGATCAAGTTAACTACACTGGTTTTAGTGGTAGTGCAAGTGGCGTTAACACTAATAATTTTGGCACGGATGAAGTGGTAGAAGTAGAAGCACCTAAAGGTAAATAAAAAATCAGGCTAAAACTAAAACTGTTTTTAGAACCTAAAGCCATAAGACAAAGCAAAATCCAGCAATTCTGATTCAATAAACAAAAAACAGGCAAAAAATGGTTTCAGAAAAATGCTAAACTATAAAAAACTATGACAGTATCTATATAATAAAAGAACTGTGGAAAATAGTTAGCACTGTGCCAGAACTGCCAGAAGTAGAAATAGTAAAACGGGGTCTAAATCAACTGACTCTCGACCAGAAAATATTGGGTGGGGAAGTGTTGCTAGAACGCACAGTTGCCTACCCAGTTTCTATGGCTGATTTTTGGGAAGGGTTGGAAGGAATGGCGATCGCCGGGTGGCATCGACGAGGTAAATATTTACTAGGCCAACTCTACAACTGGGGCACAAAAATACCAGATATTACCCAACTTGACCAACACCAATATGGTTGGCTAGGTGTCCATCTGCGGATGACAGGTCAACTACTATGGGTAAACCCAAAAGAAATTCTACAGAAACACACGCGAGTCAGATTATTTTTCAGTGGTAAAGTTGATGATGGCGATCGCTCTGCCAGCCATGAATTAAGATTTGTCGATCAACGCACCTTTGGTCAAATGTGGTGGGTGCCACCAAAAATAGAAATATCTCAAATAATCACTGGTCTAAAACAACTAGGCCCGGAACCATTTTCAAGAGAATTTTCAAGAGAATATCTGACCAAACAACTGGAAAAAAGACACAGACCAATTAAAACTGCCCTTTTAGATCAAACAACCATTGCTGGATTAGGTAATATCTATGCCGATGAAGCGCTATTTCTCAGTGGTATTAAACCCACAACTCTCTGCAAAGATTTGACCGAAGTTCAAATAGAGCAATTACATCCAGCTATTCTGAAAGTATTGGAGACATCCATAGAGGCAGGGGGTACAACCTTCAGCAACTTCCTGAATGTTAAAGGAGTCAACGGCAACTATGGTGGTGTGGCTTGGGTTTATAATCGTGCTGGTCAACCATGTCGAATTTGTGATACATCTGTAGAAAGAATTAAACTGGCGGGGCGCTCGACTCATTTTTGTCCTGAATGCCAAAGTTAATATCATTCCCGATTAGAATTTAAAGCAGAAAACACAAAAGGTGTAAATTATATAATGGCAGACAAAATCAAAAAAGGTAGTTTAGTTCGAGTTGTTCGGGAAAAACTGGAAAACAGTTTGGAAGCTAAGGCCAGTGACTCTCGGTTTCCTCTCTATATATTTGAAAGTCAGGGAGAAATAGTAGATACCAAAGGAGATTATGCTTTTGTCAAATTTGGCAAGGTGCCTACTCCCAATATTTGGTTGCGACTCGACCAGTTGGAAGAGTTTAACTAAGACCAAATACTTGAGCAGGTAAAAGAAATCACCCACACCCTCGAGAGGAAAACCCCAACATTTACTTGTTAGGAGGGGTTGAGGATGAGGAGTGTGGGAGTATGACGCACAAAAAAGAGTTTTGGGGCCAGAAAGATGAATGTTATATTTTTACTGGTGGCTTAAAATGGAAACTAACTCAGGACTTAATTAAAAATCATTAATTTGACACTCCACGGGATAAATCCGCGTGGATTCTGGCGGTAGTTAAAGCTGGGGATAAATCCACCTGTTTTAACTTCTCATCAGTTTAGGGACTGTCATTGACCCCTACCTCTGAATCAACTACA
>JBARXI010000019.1:0-5358 GCA_049647275.1 Microcoleaceae cyanobacterium | reverse complement strand
TATACAAGTTAGCATGCGAAACAATAAAAAGAATCATAAAAAAATTGTCAATGAGATGGAAAAGAATGAAGAGAGGATTGAGTAAAAACCCTGATGATTGGGAGGTGCGAGGTAAAGCTACCTATGTTAGAAGAGCTAAAGGAGCCAGCTCAAAAAGGAGATATTGATTTAAGATATTTTGACGAAAGTGGCTTTTCTTTAATACCAAATATCCCCTATGGGTGGCAGTCAAAAAATCCCGAAATAATTTGAATAAGTAGCTCCAGTAAAAGGATAAATATTTGAGGATTAATGAGTCGTAAACAACAACTATATTATGAGATAAATTCAGGAAATATCAACAGTGAAATTGTCATAAAATTAATGAGATAAAGAAGAGTGATAATTTATCTAAAAAAACAGTAGTTGTTATGGCTCAAGCCTCAATCCATATAAGTGATGCAATTATCGAAAAATTAGAAGAATGGAAACACAAAAATTTAGAAATATTTTGGTTGCCAACCTACTCTCCCAAGCTGAACTTAATTGAAATTCTCTCGAAATTTATTAAAGATGAATGGATTGAAATTAATGCGCCTCAGAGTTGGAAAACTTTAATGAACTATCTGAAAAAAGTGCTTGATAACTAAGGCGATCAATATGTAATTAATTTTGTTTAAGCACTTATAACAATCAGGAATCAGATGTGAGAAGCTAAATAGACAATCAATCAATACATCTTCTGATTTCCAAAACTATCAATGTATAGTTCTCTCTCATGAATCATTCCTGAGTGCTATATTACTATTCAAAACTAGACCTGGCGGCAATTGTAAAAGTTAAATCTTTTTTTATCCCTTTTTTCTGCTATTATCTACCCTGTTCCCGGCTTCTGTGAGAAGTCTACTCAAAACTCAAAAATGCCAATTGATTTTAGAAATATCAACACAGTCTGGGCATCGACTTTAGTAGAAACATTAAAGCATCTAGGATTAACCACAGCAATTATTAGCCCTGGTTCCCGTTCTACACCTCTAACATTCGCCTTTGCCACCCACCCAAAAATCGAAACTATTCCCATTCTCGATGAACGTTCAGCAGCATTTTTTGCTCTAGGAATAGCCAGAAAAACTCATCAACCTGTAGTTATAGTCTGCACCTCTGGTACAGCCGCAGCCAATTTTTATCCTGCCATAATAGAAGCAAAAGAAAGTCGCATTCCACTATTAGTTTTAACCGCAGACAGACCGACTGAATTACGAAATTGTCACGCAGGTCAAACCATCGATCAAGTCAAATTATATGCTAATTATCCTAACTGGCAAGTTGAATTAAGTTTACCTTCAGTAGACTTGAAAATACTCGAATATTTAAGACAAACAGTGATTTATGGCTGGGAAAAAACCTCTTTTCCGACTCCTGGGCCTGTACATTTTAATATCCCTTTTAGAGATCCTTTACCCCCCCTACCGCAATCAGAAGCTAATACTTTAGAAGCACAACTTCCCCCAAACTTTTTTGCTTCTGTCAAACCAATTTTAGAAGGAGAATTTTGGATAAATTCTGACCTCATACAACAATTAAAAAATCAACTTACATCTCACCCAGGCATCATTATTGCAGGTTTAGCACAACCAAAAAAAACTCTAGAATATTGTCAGGCGATCGCTCAAATTTCCCAAACTTTACAATTTCCAGTTTTAGCCGAAGCTTTATCCCCGCTCAGAAACTGTTCCCAGTTAAACCCATATTTAATTACCACTTATGATTTAATTTTAAGAAATCAGAATTTAGCAGCAAAAATTATTCCTAAGATAGTCTTACAAATTGGCGAATTACCAACCAGTCAACAACTCAGAAATTGGCTAAAAGTAACCAACCCCTACAGATTAGTAATTGACAAAAGTGACCATAATTTTGACCCACTGCATGGTAATACAACTCATTTAAGACTATCAGTAGAACAACTAGCCAATATATTTATCTCAAAATCTTTTACAAGTGATGCTGATATAAATTATGTAAAATTTTGGTGTAATACCGAAGTGAAAGTTAGAAAAGCTATTGACACAAAAATGGCAACAATAAATCATATATTTGAACCTAAAACTCCTTGGTTCATTTCTCAAATATTACCCCAGGGTACGCCAATATTTATTGCCAATAGTATGCCTGTCAGAGATGCAGAATTTTTCTGGACTCCCAACAATTTACAAATACAGCCATTTTTCAATCGAGGTGCAAATGGAATAGATGGTACTTTATCAACAGCTTTAGGCATTGCACATCGTCATCAAAGCAGTGTTATGTTAACAGGAGATTTAGCACTTTTACATGACACCAATGGTTTTTTGCTGAGAAATAAATTAGTCGGTCATTTAACTATTATTTTGATTAATAATCAAGGAGGTGGAATTTTTGAAATGTTACCAATAGCTAAATTTAATCCACCTTTTGAAGAGTTTTTTGCTACTCCCCAAGAGGTGGATTTTGCTGATTTATGTAAAACTTATAATATCGAGTACCAAATAATTTATTCTTGGCAACAATTACAGCATCTCTTAAATCCTCTACCTCAGAGTGGAATAAGAGTTTTAGAATTACAAACAAATCGCCAACTTGATGCTAAATGGCGGTTAGAGAATCTAGATAAATTTGCCGTAAATTTGTTAGTAAATCAACAGTAAAAAGTTAGACTAAGAGCCGGGGCTGGTTGGGTTTAACAGAAATATGAATCTGCCCACTCCACGAGACCTCTTGCAAAAGTAACGCCCAGTTGTATAGTGGGGAATCAACACAGGCGATCGTGAAGTCAAAACTGGCGATCGCTAAATCCTCAATTATAAACTATGCTTATCAGTCACCCCAAAATCAAAAATCAGCAAACCAGGGGAATTCAAAATATTTTGTGGTGTGAGACCAGAAAATGCCTGAAAAAATGTTCTAGTTAGTTCATCAACACAACCAAAAAAAACTCAAAACTGGAAGGCCAGGAAAATTAAGTCCTGAAGACCAAGTTTTAATGACTTTAGAGTATTGGCGAGAATATAGAACCTATTTCCATCTGGGAAAATCTTGGGGGATTACCGAATCTACTACTTGTCGAATTATTCAGAAAGTAGAAAGGATGTTGAGCCTATCAAGAACTTTTTCACTTCCTAGAAAAAAGCAGCTAATTAACAATGAAACGGCAACTGAAACGGTGGTTATTGATGTCACTCAAACGCCAATTGAATGTCCTAAAAAAAACAAAAAAGATTCTACAGTGGATAGAATTAACGGCATACTCAATAGTCGCAAGTCGTCGTAAATCAGGGAACAGTAGAAATTATTTGTACAGCACATGGGTATTGGTAAAACTCTTGATGTTCAATTATTTAAAGAGAATCGGCTTCCCTTCAATAGATAAATTAAGTGCTTGGGTGACAAAGGTGATCGGGGAATTCAAAAAATTATTGCGTAAGCATTCAAGTCCCTAAAAAAAGCCGAGAAATGGTGAATTAAGTAAGGAATAAAAAACAACAGAATCAAGAATTAGCCTGGAATTGAATAGTTGGCGAACATATCAATCTAAAACTGAAAATCTTTAAGATTTTAGCTGACCGTTATAGAAATCGAAGAAAACGATTTGGGTAATGGTTTAATTTGAACGCAGGTTTGCACAATTATGAACTGAGTCTGCCTTCCTTCAGAGTTATAAGCAATGATTATCTATAAAGCGGGCGATCGCCTTTGAATAATCCCTATCATACTACCAAGCGCGGCTTTTGCAAGAGGTTTACTAATCAAAAATTTATTAAGTAGCAGGTTGAGTCAATAAAGGCTCTAATTCACCTTTTCGATCCAAAGTATAGATATCATCACAGCCACCAATATGCCTATCGTTAATAAAAATCTGTGGTACACTACGACCTCCATTAGCACGTTCTGCCATGCTTTTTCTGGCAGTTTCATCACCATCTATTTTGTATTCTGTATAGTTGACACCTTTCCACCACAGCAAAATTTTTGCCCTGATACAATAGGGGCAAGTTTGCCAAGTGTAAATTTCAACATTAGCCTTTATAATTTCTGGATGACGACCGAGAATAGGGTTAAGAAAGTCAAGCATTTTTTTTATGAGGTAGATCAACCGATTAGAGGTTATTTATAAAGTACATCTAAAAGACATCTTTGAACATACATACTCAAACACTTACTGTAACTATCTTTTTAGCAGCGATGTAGCTACGCTAGGCTGCACCAACGCGTAATGGCCAAGATATTTAAGTTCTTTAACTCACTCCGAATTGAATTTCATTTTCATTGAAATGTTGCCAAATGTCTCAAATCAGTCAATGTTAGAATGACTTGTTATGAGGCTAATAATTTTGGTGGTCTACAACTACCAGAAGCAATAATTCTGAGTTGTTTTTGTGACGCTATTTCTTGTTTATTATTGTGTATTTTTTTGGGCTTCTTTTAATAATTGTTTTAACTGTTCGTACTTGATACCTAATAAACGCACTTGTTCTTGAAGATTATTGTGGATGTGTTCCAGCATACTGGTCATAATTTGTAAGGATTCAGGTCATATAGAAAACTCTACAAGCTTTGATTAATAAGCATTTCCAGCTATTTTACCAACAATTATATTCTCAATATAAATTGCCACAAGCCTTTCTTTTCCTCATTATTGGGAATAAAAGTGTTAACTTGTTGAGTCAGCCGTTTTCAGAAGTCTCTCTATCACTGGGTTTGAGATACCTGAATTTTTACCATAATTTGTTGTCCAAAATTACATTTTTTACTATTTTATTAGAATGTATTAATTTTTTGCAGATGTCTAAAAAAGATTTGAGATAATGGTTAATGTTAACAGTTGGGTTAAGCTATTTGCAATTATTTAGTAGTGTTTTAATAACCAGCCAAAAAATGAATTTATGGGGCGATCATTTAAGTCAATTAAAATTAACTTAAAAGCTATATTAGTCTTCTACAGAGAATTTTTGCTATTAAACAGTTACACAAAATTAATTACACATATCTAACATAATAGTATAGTATGGTATGGTATCAAAATCACAAAAATGGTAATTCTTAATGAGATTTATCAGGGAATTAAATAGTGAAACCAGAAAATTGTTAGAAAGAATTAATACTGAAAGTAAATTTCCTCAAGTTAGAGACAGAGCTAAATTTATAATTTCAAGTTATCAAAGATTTTCTATTAAGAATAAGAAGTTAATATTTGGAGTTAGTAGAAAAATCATATACAATTGGTTCACTAGATGGGATTTTGCCGGGAATTATGGGAATGTATAATCAAAAAGGTAGAGGCAGAAAATCTAAATTAAATCCCTGGCAAAAACCAAAAGTCAAAGAGTGGGTAAAGTCAGA
>JBARXI010000018.1:0-9775 GCA_049647275.1 Microcoleaceae cyanobacterium | reverse complement strand
GGCTCTGGATTATAAGTAATTAATTTAATATTTTTGGTTTGAATGACAAGTTGAATTAACTCTAGCTTAAAAAATGTTTCATAAGTTGTGTGAGGCACAGCTAAATCTAGTGCGCGTTGTAGTTCATTTTGATTTAATGCCGTTCTATAATTAATGAATTCTCCTAATGCTTTGTGAAATGCGGAAATTGCTGAAGCACTAATAAAACTTTTCACTTCAACAGCAATTTTTTCTGCTGCTCTTTCAGCAGTAATTAGTTTGTCTGCACCTAAGTCAATATAAATTTTAACTCCACCAAAATCTAAATATAAAGGGTCATTTGTAATTATCCATCCCTCTTTTTCTAATCCTAGTTTGACAGCATTATGAAAGATATCTTTTGCAGGCATATTTAGTGGTTTAAAATTATCAAGTAGTAGGGTGAGCAAATGCTACTTCATTGAAGATAAATATCTATCATTTAATCTTTGCCCACCCTACAGCTTTCCTCCTCTTTCTCAAATTCTTTCTATGAACGATTATGTGGAGAATCTAAATCAATCTCTGGACCAATAGGCACAATACCAGTTGGATTAACATTTGGATGACTCATGTAATAATGCCGTTTAATATGGTCAAAATTACAAGTTTCTTTTACCCCTGGATATTGATAAATATCTTTCAGATAATTCCAGAGATTTGGATAATCCCAAAGATGGCGTAAATTACACTTGAAATGAACATAATAAACCACATCAAAACGAAGCAAAGTAGTAAATATACAAATATCAGCTTCAGTTAGGCGATCGCCACACAAATAACGTTGCTTTGACAATACATCTTCCCAATAATCTAAAGCTGCAAATAAATCTTTAATTCCCTCTTCATAAGCGAACTGACTACCTGCAAAACCTGCCCGATAAACACCATTATTAATCGGTTGGTAAATCTTATCAAGAGTTTGCTCAATAGTATCCTTTAAATCTTCAGGACATAAATTTATATCAGTTTTAGCAATACTCTCAAACTCTGTATCGAACATCCGAATAATTTCACGGGATTCATTATTAACAATAGTGCCTGTTTTTTTATCCCATAGTACAGGTACTGTTACTCTTCCACTGTAATCTGAATTAGCCTGAAGATAAAGTTGCCAAAGATAGTTTTTCTGATTAACAGTATCAGGAATAGAACCCGGTTCTGAATCGGAAAATTCCCAACTATTTTGGTCAATTACTGCTGCTACAACTGACAAACCAATAGCATCTTCTAATCCTTTTAACTTGCGCATAATAGCAGTTCGATGTGCCCAAGGACAAGCCCAGGAAATATATAGATGATAACGTCCTGCTTCTGCTTTAAAGCCACTCGAACCATCTGCGGTAATTTTATTCCGAAATGTTGTCTGTGGGCGAATAAATCTCCCTTGAGAATCTTCTTGTTCCCGTTTAGATACCCACTTACCATCAACTAAAAGACCTAATCCCATAATTATCTCCTAAATAATCACATCATAACAATTAACTTTGAGTATTTCTATCTTTTTTTCTGGCCTTTACCTTTAATACCTTTATATAGAATCTGGGTAATTAGTTATCGTATCGCGCTCGGAGTCAGGAGTCAGGTAGGGGAGCCGTCGGATTGGCGACCTCGAGGAGTTAGGAGTTAGGAGAAACAAAGGATTTGAACTATTGAATTATATAATTCGTATTTAATAGAACATATGTATTAAGCTGAGAAGTTAGGAGTTAGGAGAAACAAAGGATTTGAACTATTGAATTATATAATTCGTATTCAATAGAACATATGTATTAAGCTGAGAAGTCAGGAGTTAGGAGCCAGGAGTCAGGAGTTAGGAGTTAGGAGAAATAAAGGATTTTAACTATTGAATTAGATAATTCGTATTCAATAGAACATATGTATTAAGCTGAGAAGTCAGGAGTTAGGAGTTAGGAGAAAGAAAGGATTTGAACTATTGAATTACATAATTCGTATTTAATAGAACATATGTATTAAGAGGAAGTAATTTGCGATTACTGTATAACCGGATTTTATATTAGTACCTCTAGCTCGGAACTTACGCAAAATTATCTGTTATGGGCTAGCTGTCGTGTAAGCTGCGTTGAGAAAACTCTACAGGTATAATTGCTACTTAAGTAATACCAAGCGTTAAAAAAGAATGCTACGAATAATCAGGAGAATTAAAAGACTTTAGATGAAATGTCTATTTAATTAAAAAGAGAGCTTCACGCTAATAAATAGTAGTTAGGATATTTATTCTGACTTAGTGACTCTTTTAGGATAATTCTCTTTTTTTTCGGTGCGCAATGTTGGGCAAAGGTCATGCTCCGTAAAGGTCATGCTGCCTCTTCCAGAGGAGCAGCGCAATTAATCTAGGCGAAGTGCCGAAAGGCTTTCCATAAATTCCCCTACTGACTCCTATAAACAGCCTAACTACTTGTAACAAATATTTATCGCGCTTGTTAAGCACCTACACAGAATTATTTATAGAAGCGATGCTTAAATAGTAAAAGTTTCAGCCCCTAAAATGTGTAATTTATTTTATTTATCTACTTATAAGTCTTATAGATTTGATTCGACTATTCCCATAGCTTCTTGGTTAATTTATTGTATATATAATTCTCCTGTCTGCAATAAATTTTTCACCTATCTAACGGATAGTTAGTATGCAACGAAAAGACTTATAGAATAGACTTCTCCGAAAATAGTCAAACGAATACTGTAAGTATCTTTTAAGGAGCGACCGCTATTCCACTAAGTTCCACTAAGATAGTTAATTTCTACAGTTTCATAAGTATTAGAGATAGTTAGTATTAATATAGCAATCAGGAATCATATGTGAGAAGCTAAGTAGACAATCAATTAAGTTATATTCTGCCTCCAAAAGCTATCAGTCTATAGTTTTTTCTCATGAATCATTCCTGATTGCTATATAACGTTTGCCTTCTTGAGGATGACTTTGGATATGTTCTAATATACTGCTCATAATTGATAGATAAAAATAACATTTTTTCTTACTATCTCACAACTTATTTATTTTTCACCAGATGTCTAATGAATAAATAATTAATTTAGAAAAAACTTACTCTTGTCTATTGTAGCTTCAGGTTTAGGTAAGTTTAGCACCAAAGAATGTTCAAAAATCAACAATTAATAATTAATAATTACCTCTCTTTGAAAAGAAGAGGATTGATTCAAAGGAAAATTTTTTCTTTTCTCTTGGCCGATTGGATATGGCGTTTTGCTCCACAAACATGTCGGCGATAGCCGGAACGACGGCTTTCCCTCTTTAAAGCAGAGGCTTTAAACCTTAATTATTCGGTAAGAGTATTTTCGACTAAACTCAAACCCACCCTTACCACAACAACTATTAAAAACCTAAAGCCAAAGCACCTTGATAAAAAATCAAACTTGAAATCCACGCTAATACCAAGGAAAATATTAGAGAAAGCAAGGTAAATTTCCAGGATTTTGCCTCATTAAATATAGTGACAATAGTTGTCAAACAGGGAGTATAAAGTAAACAAAAAATACAAAAACTATATCCCTGAATAAAAGTAACATTTTCTGCGATATAGTTAGTAACTCCCGTAGAATTCATTCCATAAATAACTGCTAAAGACCCGATAACAATTTCCTTGGCAATAAAGCCAAAAATTAGGGCTAAAGTTAAATAAGGATCGATGCCAATAGGCTGCATAATCGGAGTTAAAAATTGTCCGATTTGACCGCCAATAGTATCTAATTCTGTTGCACCAGGAGGTAAGTTTGTCACAAACCAAACAGCAATACAACCAAAAGTAATAAATCCAGATGCTCTTGTTAAAAATTCTCGAACTTCTCCCCATCCTCGGAGTAAAATTTGTTGAATAGTAGGGAAGCGATAGGGTGGTAATTCAATTACAAAAGGCTCTTCATTTTTAAACATTCCTTGGAATAAACCTGCAGTTACAATGGCGGCGACAAAACTAAGGATGTAGAGAGATAATAAAACTAAAGCACCATTACCATTAGGAAAAACAGCAGCAATAATAAATACAAATACTTGCAGTCTTGCCGAACATAAAGCAAAAGGAATAACCAACATTGTCAGGAGTCGTAAAGCTGGCGAGCGCATAATTCTAGTTCCCATTAATGCCGGCACATTACAACCAAAACCCATCATTTGCATCACAAAACTACGCCCATCTAATCCTAATTTTGCCATTAAAGCATCCATTAAATAAGCGGAGCGAGATAGATAACCGCTATCTTCTAAGACTGCCATTAACATAAAAAATAAAACTATTAATGGTACAAAGGAAGCAACAGTTGCTACACCATTCCAGACACCATTAATTATAAAATCTTGCACTACTTCTGGGAATATTTGAAGTGCCGGCTCAATTATAATGGTTTGTAGCCAACCTGTGAGATTATTCATTAAATCCTGGGAAGGTAAACCAATATTCCAAACTATCCAAAATACGATAAACATTCCCAGAAAAAATAGGGGTAAACCTAAAATTGGATGCAGCAAAAAATTATCAATTTTCTCCGTCAAACTGACTGTTGTTTGAGTAGGAATTTCTACAGAATCTTGAAGTAATAAATCTATTTCATCTTCAGTAATTTGCCCGTGGTTATTTAAAATTTTTGTGAGATTGTGAAGTTTGATTGGTGAACTTTTTGACTTGAGGTTTTCAGAGATTGCCAAATAAGCATTCATGTATCCTTGCCCGTATTTTGCACTAATTAAAAATACAGGCATTCCCAAATCTTCAGATAATTTTTCCAGATTAATGTTAATACCGTAATTTTTGGCTTCGTCTGCCATATTTAGCATCACAACTGCCGGTATATTTAGAGATTTAACTTGTAATACCAGACGAATTTGACGGTCAATCTGAGTAGCGTTAAGGACAACAATAATTAAATCAACGGTAAAATTTTCTAAAAAGGTTTGAACAACTTTTTCATCTTCAGAAAAACCATCAAGATCGTATATTCCTGGTAAGTCTACGAATTCTGTTTCTTCATCGTTGATTTTCAGATTTGCTTGTAATAAATCAACTGTAATTCCCGGCCAATTGCCCACACTAGCTTTTGCTCCAGTGATGCGATTAAAAAATGTTGACTTGCCAGTATTTGGCATTCCGATGAGAGCGATTCGTTTAGTGGCTTTTGATTCGATTGGCGTGCTTGTAGTTGTATGGCAAGTCATAGTAATTTTTGATTTTGGATAAGTGATTAATGTTTGTTATTATGAGAATATCTTAACAACTTTTAGATTTTTCTGTTCCAAGTTTAGTTATAGAGTTAATTCTCGGTATATCCCACTCTAAGCATTTAGCAATTAGCGGTCAGCTATTCCTAGGTCATGGGGAACTAACAGGAATAAAAATGAAGTAAGTAAGTAAGTAAGTAAGTAAGTATTTGTTTTAGCTGTACTTTTCAATAACTGATTCGTCTATGGGAAGATTTAATTCTTGCTCAATTTCTCTAATTATTTTTACCTCTGACAAAAGCAATAACTGATAACTGAGGGCTGTTTCCGCAGCATTACCTAGGAAATTCTTACATCCGACTTATAATGTTTATAGAGCTTCTCATCCTTGATGAGGTACAGTATTTTTTCTATTCCCTATTCCCTATTCCCTATTGCCTGTTACCTGTTACCTGTTACCAAAAATCTAAAACTTGTGTATCTCACCAAGAGCGAGAAATACTATATCTAAGTAATGGTTTTTCCAATATGAATTATTATCGCCGTACAAATAATATTATTTCCCAATTTTTGTTATTAATTTTGACACTGTTAATTACCAGTTGTCAGTCCAAAAATATCGAAATCAAAGTATTACAAAATCTGGTTTATGGTACAAACCAAGGAAAAACACTACTTTTCGACTTGTACTTACCAGAAAATAAACCAGATAAACCTTTACCTATTTTGATATACATTCATGGTGGAGGTTGGCAAGAAGGAAATAAAGAATATTGCCCAGGAAAAATTGTCGTGCAAAGAAATTACGCTATGGCTTGTATCAGCTATAGATTTAGTAGTGAAGCAATTTTTCCCGCTCAGATTCACGATGTTAAAACAGCAGTTCGTTGGCTACGAAAAAATGCAGAGAAGTATAATTTAGACCCCAATAAATTTGGTGCTTGGGGGCCTTCTGCCGGCGGGCATTTAAGTGCTTTGTTAGGCACATCAACAGGGGTTAAAAAATTAGAAGGAACAAATAATAACCAAGAAATATCTAGTGCAGTACAAGCAGTTTGTGTATGGTATCCACCTACAGATTTTACTCAAGTTTCTCCAGCTTTTGAGGAAGCTATTACTGCTGAGGTTGAGGAAAAATATAAAAATAAAAAATGGTATATTTATACGGAGGCAACTCATAAATTATTGGGAGGACCTGTATCACAAAAATTAGAATTATCAGCCCTTGCTAATCCGATTACTCATATCGATCCTCAAGACCCTCCTTTTCTGATTATGCACGGAGAAAAAGATAATATTGTACCAATAAGTCAAAGTGTTTTGTTGGCAGATGCTTTATCAGAAAAAGGTGTAGAAGTTGAGTTTATTAAAAAATATGATTGGGGGCATTCTCATGTTAGTAGAAAAGGAGAACCTTTTGACCCTGTTTTGATAGATATGGCAATGGATTTTTTTGATAAACATTTGAAGTAAAGAAAAAAGGAAGTAGTAGGGTGGGCAAATATTGAGTTATCTAAGAAATGGTAAAAAATATTGCGCTTATTTGCCCACTTCAGCTCTGACGAGGAAATTTTATCATTGCCTGGAGGATAATTAATTATATATTTCCTCTTTCCACTCAACAGTTATCAGCGTATTCAAGAAATAGTAGACTAGACAAATATTTGCTTATTTATATAATGATAAATCTTTGAACTTTTCCCCGCTCTATCTCTGACGAGGAAATTTTGTCATTGCCTGGAGGATAATTAATTATATATTTCCTCTTTCCACTCAACATTTATCAGCTCCGAAGTAATCTTTCACCTCTGTAGTCAAGAAATAGTAGACTTAGACAAATATTTGCTTATTTATATAATGATAAATCTTTGAACTTTTCCCCGCTCTATCTCTGACGAGGAAATTTTGTCATTGCCTGGAGGATAATTATATATTTCCTCTTTCCACTCAAAAGTTATAATTCCCGAAACAATCTTTCACCTCTAGAGTTAAGAAATAGTAGACTTAGACAAATATTTGCTTATTTATAAATGGTAAATCTTGTGAGTTTCCACACCTCAGCTCTGACTACGAATGAGTGACGAGGATAATATTTTTGCTAGGTAATTAGGAATTATCAGACAAAAATAGCGATCGCCATATTATATTTCGGCTTTTTTCTGTAGATTAGTTGGATAATTTTATCTGAAAAACGGAATTTAGTCAAGACTGGTTGCAGATAAAGAAGATAGGAGTTTATAGGGTTATTAAGTATACTAAATCAGCAAGTTAAATTTTCTAGCATGAAAGCCCAATTCAAGATTTAAACTAATGTCTAGTTTTATCACAATTCAATAAGATATAGATACAATTATTATCGCCAATGTTAGATAATGTAATAATATTTCTGGTTCTGTATATTAAAGATATTAAAGACTTGTATTATTAGTAAAATATCCGAAATACCTGTTCTTTAGAATTTATCTATTAAACAGACATAATTAATGAGAAAATCATTAATTAGCAAAAGTATTAACTTGACATTAGAACTGTAGTATGAACATCTCACAAAATTGTCTAGATTTAATCAAGAAATGGGAAGGACTTTATCTGGATGCTTATCTAGACCCAGTAGGTATACCAACCATTGGGTATGGGACTATTCGTTATCCTAATGGACAAAGAGTTAGGCTAGGAGAAAGGATTTCAGAAAGAGATGCAGAATCCTATCTTAGATATGAATGTGACCAAATAGCACCAGAAGTTTCTAAACTCATAAAAGTTCCTATTAATCAAAACCAATTTGATGCTCTTGTATCCTTTGCTTATAACGTAGGAACTGGTGCATTTCAAGGTAGTACGTTATTAAGAAAACTAAATCAAGGAGACTATCAAGGAGCAGCTAATGAATTTCCACGTTGGGTAAACGGAATGGTTAATGGTGTTAAAACACCTTTACCAGGATTAGTATCTCGTCGCGCTGATGAAAAACAACTATTTTTGGCTCCAGGAGGAGAAAAAAAACCTCTAGAAACCGAAACTTCTTTACAAGACAAAGTAACCTGGTTAGAAGGATATCGAGATGAAAATAAAAAAACTGTAGTTGTAGCTTGGAATCAAGGTAAAGTAGTAGAAATCTTAACTTTAGAAAAATTTGACAAAGAGTTGTTATCTAGTGTTTTTCCTCAATATAAAAATGCAAGCTATTTTGTCATTGCTCCTGCTAATAAACCAATTCCATCTGGAGAAAGAATTTCAATTTCTGGAATTTCTGATATCTATAACAGAGGTACATCTCCAAAACTAGACCGTGTATTAGTGCGTGGTAGTCAAGGTGATGATGTGATAATTTTACAACTTAGATTGAAAGATTTAGGGTATTATTCAGGAGAATTAGAAACAGTTTTTGGCAAGAAAACTGAATTAGCAGTTATAGAGTTTAAAAAAGATTATTTTGGCATTACCACACCTAATAGTACAGTAGAGTCTGTAACCTGGCAGAAATTGTGGGGAGAAAAGCCAGCTCCACTTCCCCCTACACCACCTGCTCCTACAGGCAAAAATTATCTGCAATTAACTAAGACAAATCGCAAAGATAGGTATGGATGTTATGTACTCAATTTAGACTATTTTAAAAATGGTAAATTAGAGGACAGAATGGAAGTTTGTTGTGGCGCACCAGGAAGACAATATTTCCGTACTGCTGCTCAAAGTCGAGCATTAACTGGCGAACCATTGCCCGAAGGAAAGTGGTATGTTAATGATATTATCTGGGCTGACGGTAGAGATAATTATTATGGTGCAATTTTTCAAAGTGGTATTGGTCCTGTAACAGTTCCATTAGATTATTTAGAACCTGGTACAACCGAAAGAAGTGCTATAGAAATTCATATTGACTGGAATAGAAATTATGGTTCCCCAGGTACTGTTGGCTGTATAGCTACTTACAATATAGCTGATTATAAACGCTTGGTTACTTGGTTACGAGATACAGATCCTCGCGGTCTTTATGTTGACTGGAAATTGGGAACTTGTCCTAAACCTTAGTAGAGAAATGGTGGGCAAATCTTCAAATGTTTATCAGTAAATATATAGGAATTTCTATTTGCTCACCCTACCATTGATTCTAATTTTTTTTAAAATAATTTTGAGATAAATCGGGAACTAATTGTAATGCCTCTGAATCCAGAATTTCTAGTTCAATTATGTTTTCATTTCCAATATATCCAGCGCTCGTATGGCAAATTCCTGTCGCAGATTAGCCAATAATTTTTCTCTCCTTAAACATCAAATAACTACCACTACCATGAACGCAGTAGCTATTAATAATTACCCGCAAAACTTGATTTAATTCAAAATTTTTCCCATCTAACTAGAACTTAGTAATTCCTTCTCCAACCGACTGAGTAGTATCAACTATATAATCAATTCCACTGTAGAAATCCCAGTTATAACCTAGAGATTTTTTTGCCAAAACCCCCTCTGAAGACTGAGGCAAATTATTAGCAGCAACCTGTCAAAAATCATAGGAAGTTATCCTAAACCTTAGTAGAAAAATGGTGGGCAAATCTTCAAATGTTTACGGTAAAT
>JBARXI010000017.1:0-4437 GCA_049647275.1 Microcoleaceae cyanobacterium | reverse complement strand
TTGGCGAGTTTGGCGAGTTTGGCAAGTTTGGCAAGTTTGGCGAGTTTGGCGAGTTTGGCAAGTTTGGCAAGTTTGGCGAGTTTGGCGAGTTTGGCAAGTAGGCGACACCACCCCGTTAGGTGTAGGTCATTAACCTGCAATCTGTAAGTACAACATTTTTATTACAGGTAATTAAAGTGAGATGATATAATAAGACTATTTCATCGGTTCAAGCAAACTAATAGGTAAGGTTAAGATCGTGTCCGGTTTAAGACTTATATAACCCATTTGGTATCTTTGTCAGAAGTCATAAGTCACCGAGTCTGGAGATAAGAGGTAAGAGGTAAGAGGCGAAAAATTCCACAAAATACGCAGATTTTGCCTCAATTTTGATGCGCGATCAGACTTAACTATGGTAATTATATATATCTAAAATGGGTTCTATAAATAAATGGTAATAGGGAACAGAAAGAAGGGAAAAATGAAGAAGAAGATAAAGTTTTTTTTATTACTAATACGACTGACTCCTACCTTCCAAAAAAAGATTTTTTCAGCAAAGCCTAATTAGATGTAGTTAACTTAGGTTAAAATAACAAAAGTTAACATTGTCTGCAAAAAATTTTTACCCGGTTAAACATAATTATGACAGTTAAAATAGGAGATAAAGCCCCAGACTTCACATTACCATCCCAAAATGGAACTCAAGTTTCTCTATCTGAATTCCAGGGTCAGAAAAATGTTGTCGTCTACTTTTACCCCAAAGACGATACACCTGGATGTACCAAGGAAGCTTGTGCATTTCGCGACCAATATCAAGTCTTTACAGATGCCGGTGCTGAAGTGATAGGCATTAGTGGAGACTCCCCAGACTCTCACAAACAATTTGCTAGCAAATATAATTTGCCATTTACTCTTTTAAGCGATACTGGCAATAAAGTCAGGGAATTATATGGTGTTCCTGCTACACTCTGGATACTTCCGGGTAGAGTCACTTACGTCATTGATAAACAAGGAACTATCCGTCATATCTTTGACTCTATGCTAAATTTTGACGCTCATGTTGAAGAAGCTTTAAAAACACTAAAAGCCATACCTGCTTAATAGCGAATGAATCTTATATCTTAGCTTTAGTAAAGACTCTACATATCAAATCTCTACTAAAGCTAAAGGTAGTCTTCAAGCTAGGAATATTGCTACACTGTCGCAGATCCCTTACTTGCTGTTTCATCAATGCTGTGAGCTACTTTCCCATTAGTGCTGTTACCATTACTATTGCGTGGTTGAATTAATCCTAAACCACCATGATGACAACGCTTGTAAATCACATTCATTTCACCAGTTTCGGCATTGCAAAACATATAGAAATCGTGATCTATCAGTTGTAACTGCTCCATAGCATCCTCTACCGTCATCGGAGGCATGGCAAAGTATTTAGTCCGTACTACTTCACTTGGTAGCTCCGGCTCGCGATCGCCAATTAAATCCTTGGCCACTGGTTGAGCTGCAACTACTTCAACAGTTTTTGCTTTAGTAACCTTAGATTGACGTTTTTCTTTATATTTCCTCAGTTGTCGTGCAATTTTATCCGCCACTAAATCTATGCTGGCATACATATTCTCGCTATTTTCTTGGGCACGAATCACAGTGCCGTTAGCATAGATAGTTACTTCTGCTGCCTGCTTAGGATTTATCCGTGGGTTTTTAGCTACTGACAGATGTACATCTACTTCTGTGGTGAGTTGTTGAAAATGACTAACTGCTTTTTCAATTTTTTGATTTACATACTCGCGAATGGAATCGGTTATTTCTATATTTTTACCCTGGATAACAAGCTTCATAAGCTCCCTCCGCTAATGTTTGGGCTTACTATTTAGAGTAGCACTTTGTATTCCTCCTAACATCTTCTCTTTAAAATCCTTTGCATCCCTTGACAAATCTTGATTTTTTTTGCCGGAATTGGCCCGAATTTACACTTGATTTTTGTGATGATTTAGAGTATGGCAGCGATACCATGTCCGGTTGAACAGTTATAAATAAGCACAGAGGAGTCAGTAGGACTGATTCGCGAATCACCCGTACAGGACGAATCACCCGTACAGGAGTCAGGACGGAAGAAAGAAGAAGAAGGAAGTTTTTGATCACTAATTAACCGGACATGATATAATTTTCCATCTCAATGGTTATACTTGATATTTGATTTTTTTTTAAGATAATTGTTTATACTAAATCCGGTTATCATGCATTACCATTTTCAAATTCCCCTCTAACCCTTCTGCCCTCTGCCCTCTGCATAAGTGCTTTACCTTCATAAATATTGCTTCTATCTAAATAGGATTTCGTATTGTAACTATATTTTTACCGACAAGCGACGTTGAAGGCCGCCGTGATTTAACCGGGGGATGAAAACAAGGGAGTCGTTTAGACTAGACTACTTTAGTAGTCCTGTGCTACTGTTATCAACAAAAAGTAAGCAGAACGCTAGGCATTGGCCTTAGCCGACTGTGTAGGGGCACAATGAAATTGTCCGACATCAGAAGATATCTTTGGTCAGCTAAGAATAGACGAAGCAACAGGATAAATCCGTGTTGCTTCGTCTATTCTTAGAATCCCCGTGACTTGAGTCCGGGGAGTAGTCAATCCCATACTGAATATTCTCTTTCTCTACTCCAAAACTTTAGTTATCGCACTACCCAAATAGGGCGCGGACATTTCTCTATTTCCTATTCCCGGCTCCCTCACAGGAGTGCGCTACCAGGTGCGTCTGTCGCGCGGTCGCGGGGTCGCACCGCTACTCCCTGCTCCCTTTTCCTACCGGAATGCGGAGCAAACCACTCAAATTTATTGTCCTAACTTTTGAACATACTGCTATACTCTCTTGATATGGTGGCTCACAACAGTCTCAATTTATTTCCCCCTTGTCAATTGATTTGCCCAGGATTAGTTACATACTCAGTAGCCTGGGAATGGCAGCGCTCGCTTGTCCAAGAACGTCGTGACCATCCAGAATTGGCCGATGTCCTCATATTATTGGAACATCCGCCAGTTTATACTCTCGGACAAGGGGCCACATTAGATTTTCTCAAATTTGACCCTACTCAAAATGAATATGAACTCCACCGGGTCGAACGAGGTGGGGAGGTTACATACCATTGCCCGGGTCAACTGGTGGGTTATCCAATTCTCAATCTGCGACGTTATCGGCAAGACTTACATTGGTATCTGCGACAACTAGAAGAAGTATTGCTCAAAGTTTTAGATGTCTATGGTCTCAAAGGTGAACGATATCCCGGTTTAACAGGAGTTTGGCTAGATGGTCGAAAAATCGCAGCGATCGGCATTAAGGTCAGTCGTTGGATTACTATGCACGGCTTTGCTCTCAATGTTTGCCCAGATTTGGCAGGTTTTGATAGAATTGTACCTTGTGGCATTTCCGACCGCTCTGTGGCCAGTCTGGCTGAATTTATTCCCGGCATCACTATAGATAAAGTGTTACCTCTAGTAACTACTGCTTTTGTGGAAGTATTTGGCGTTGAGTTAACAGACAGACAAAAACTTCCCAGAACTCGATAGAGTTCTGGGAAGGTCGCTTTGAAAGTCAGTTTGATCTCAAAAAGGAATTGGATCGTAATCTCCTGGGCCATCAGTATCTTCCGATGGAAGTTCCTCTTCTGGCTCATTTGGTTTTGACTGTTGTTTAACAGTGGAACTACGACGGGACTCTAAGGGTACAACATTATTATTGCTATAGTCTAGCTCCTGCGGTTGCTGTTTAGGGACAGTTCTACTAGAGCTACTTGCGGACATTCGATCTGCATCTTGGCCCATAGCTTCAGGACCAGCAGGATAAATTCTGGAGGCTATTAATTCGGCCCGTTTTTCCTTAAAACCTTCTGGCCGCTCGATAGTATTCATATTTAAGCGCCCTTCTACAATAATCACATTGCCTTCGTAATATTGTTGGCTAACTTGTTGAGCTAAATCTCTCCATGCTACTACTTTGAGCACTGCTGGCTTATTTTCAATTCCTGGGTTAGAAAACTCTACCATCATTTCTGCTACAGGTAATTGAGCATCTGCAGTGTACCGAAGTTCGGGTTGTTTGATTATTCGTACCATTAAAATACAACTATTCATTAATTTTGTATCTAATTTCTTGAGTAATTTTTTAATTATAGTTTAAATAAGCTGTTCAGTTGCAGAGGGGCTTAGGAATTATCTGGCAGGAAAAAAATATGGATTTTTACCTGTGATTTATCACCTTTTTCCAAGCCATAACCTACAGTTTTATCTGAAAATCTCAAGGCTTTTTTTGTTCGGTTTTTTTCAGTTTTGGATTTGGATTAGGATGATTATTTTTCTTGATAGCGATTCTTATCCTTGATCGGATAAAGTATTTTTTCCCGATTTATTCCTTTTTCCAAGCCATAACCTACATTTTTATCTGAAAATCTCAAGGCT
>JBARXI010000016.1:0-16430 GCA_049647275.1 Microcoleaceae cyanobacterium | reverse complement strand
TTGACACTCCACGGGATAAATCCGCGTGGATTCTTCAGAGGAGTTGTAAATCGGGTTAAAACCTCAATTTTCACATTGCTCGTTTACGAAGTATGCCGTTAGGCAAAACAACCACATTGCCAGTACCGTACCGTAATACGTATTCACTGCTCAGTCCACTAGGCGGTGTCAATTGCCACTACTCTCTCCGGCTAAAAGACCATTGAGGCTACTTTTTTAAGTTTCCAGTTAATTATAACACATTTTTTTGACTACGGATTAAAATCCGCGCCCGTCGTTTCCATCCACCGCTTAAAAGACGGTGGTTTCCCACTTACCGAAATTTTATTATGATAATAGCACCTATTACCAAATATTAGTCAACTGATTACGGAATTTTTTCTCAGAAACAAGAAGATATTTTTTACCCTCGCCAAGATATATAAATCTTCTAGTCAAAATAGTAGTCATAGATATAAGTAGGTAGGCACTAATAAACCTAAGTATGTAACAAAATAAAAAGTTACTGAAACCATTGAGATTGCTTCTCTACACTCCGTTCCGCTTGCGACGGACATACTTGTAAACTTTTCCACGTAGCTACTTATACTGTAGGCCCGATGTTGTCAAGTGCATATCAATATTTCATTCCTACTTATGAGAATTGTCAACTTAAATGTTGACTACTCCCTGTGAGTTTAATCCGGGGAGTATTCAATTTTAACTTACATTTTGATCTAAATGTCGGTAGAAGACCCGCACTATAACGAACTTTTTACTTTTCATCTCGCGTAGCCAGAAACGGCATATAGCCAGATGAAAGGCATCAGGTCGATGTCAAAGCAGAATTTTATAACCTAAAAGGGAGGGGTAGATTAAAATCTATAGTTGCTTCTAATCCCAGGTTTAAAAACAAGGGGCTTTCAACCTTAGTTAATTGTAAGCCACTCCAGAAGGCAGATATGCCATTGGATTAACAGCTCCATTTCCCGTAGGATGGATTTCAAAGTGCAGGTGTGGCCCTGTACTCCGTCCAGTGCTACCCATTTTAGCAATTAACTCTCCCTGAGCCACTTTTTGACCTTCTCTGACAAGAATTTGGCTGTTATGAGCATAAATTGTCAAGCTGCCATTAGGATGCTCAATTTCTACTAAATAACCGTAGCCCCCACTACTCCAATCAGCAAAAGTAACGACACCAGGAGCAGCTGAAACAATGGGTGTGCCAGTAGGTGCAGCTATATCAATACCCCTGTGCATTCTGCCCCAACGCCAACCATAACCTGATGTTAAAGCGCCCCTTGAAGGCCAGCTATATCCAGTAAATTGCATAGATCCACCTGGTAAATAAGTATCAGCTCTATCTAGAGGTGGTAAGTCTGGAGAAACCATTTTTCCTAGTGAAGGATTATTCAGAATGTCGTCAGCGTTAGCCCCTGTTGGTGCTGTGGCCATTACTACTGGTAAGTCTAATTGTTGAGATTTGTTGTTTTGACTTTCCAAAGGTGGTACTTCCACCACTGTAGTTGTATTTCCTGTATTTCGTCTGTTTGTTCTCATATTCTCAGACAATTGTCTGATTTGGGGTCTGCTAGTTTCTTCCTGATAGGTTTTTTGTAGGTATCTACTATCAGTGTTGTAAGAGATATTAGGATTAGTTGATAAAGTTTTTTCTGAGGATAGTGGTTGAGGTACTGAGATAGGTATTGATTGTGCATTTAGGGGTTGAGATTCTTCAGACTCTTTCTGAGCATCATATTCCTGTCGCAATCTGATGATTTCTCCCCTTAAACGGTTAGCATAAGGATTTTCTCGATTATTATTTCGAGTTACTGGTAGCTGCTGAGTATATGTAGTATCTTTTTCCACTGCGGGTGTTCGATCTGGCTGACCATTGCCGAGGGGAATATTATTTTCTACCTCTACGGCATAATTTGGCTCAGATATATTTGATTCTAGAGAATTAGGCCATACTTTACCATTGACTAAAGGAGTTTTTGGTGACTCACTGGTAACTGACAGTAAAGTTGAGGCTGGAAATTCTTTTGGTTGATTTGTTTGATAATCTTTATTGCCTACATCTTGAGACCAAGAAACAAGCTGTAAACTATTTGTGTTTTTACCTGTGGGTAGGCTAACACTAGGTATACTTTTGTCCGATAAATAATCAGATTCTATAATTGGTAGCTTGGTTTTAGGAAGTTGGGCTTCGTAGCTTGTAGCCTCCATTGAAGGTTGACTGAATTGCCCTGAACTTGATTGTTGTTTTGAGGATATGTTTGACTGTGAAAACTTAGAGTCAACAATTGTAGATTTGGCCAGAGTTAATGATTGAGAAAATGATTGCTGAGGAATTTTTAGTAACTGAGCAACTTCGATGACATTGGGGTCGTTAATTTGGTTAATAGCAGCTAGTGCTTCTGTAGATACACCGTGCTGACTAGCAATCAAACCTAGTGTTTCTCCCACCCGAACTTTGTACACCACTGAAACTGGTGTAGATGTCATCTCAGAATCAATGACGACTGCCCCTTCTACCTTTGTCCCTTGACCTTTGATTGATTCTTTAGCAATCTCTGGTTGATTACTGGTGAATTGCTTAGAGTTTGAATTATTGTCTACTTTAGAGGTTATCTGTAGTTGTGGTTCTTCTACTACCACATTGTTCTGTGTCTGGTAAATATTTTTTTTGAAATTGTTTTGTGAAGACTTTCCTAAAGACTCAGAAACAGTTTCATCTGCCTTATACCTAGACTCTATAGAACTTTGTGTCTGGCGGTTTTTGTGTTTTTCAGCAGGGTTAGGGTTAATTGTTGCTTTGAACTCTTCAGTTAACCGAGTGTCACTCTGAGCCGAAAAGCTAAGAGCTTTCTTAACTTGTGGTTTTGCTAGTTCTCCTAAAGGAGGGAAGCTATCGGTTTTTGTTGATTGATTCAGTTGTGGTCCAGAAACAGCCGAAGCCTTCCAATCAGGAATTATGGCCTTGGTTTGACCAAGCTTCTGTTTGAGTTCTATGGGAGCAAAGGATTGGTCCTCTTTCTGTGCTGACGGCAGGATAGTTTCAGGTTGAGTTAGGCCAACCTGAGAATCGTTGCTTTGCTCGACCTCAACGTAGCCTCTAGTCAATTTCTGAAGAAGTAGACCCTTTTGCCGATTAACCGTAGCTACATCCAGCCCTGGGGTTGCTACTTCTGAATAATAATCTTTGTTCGTATCTATTCTTGGAAGTTCGGCTGCTACTACTCGATCGCCTGCTCCTGACCACAGGATACTGGATGCACCCATAGTTGTTGAGATGGCTGCAAGTCCAATCATGGCAGCAGAGGAACAAGCTTTGTTACTGCCTACATTCATCTGTTTTGAGTGTTCCTGATTTGCTCCTGTGTCAAATTCACTGGTAGCAATAGAGTTAGTTCTATTCGGAAATGTTCGTTTCAAAAAACGACCTCCTATCGACAAGCGTTTAACTGTCATAAGCCTTTTGTAGTCAATGACCTAAGTCACGTTTGTCTAGCGATCAAGATCACTGACAATCATTAGACTTAGGCTAGGTTATCTTGCTTTGATAAAAAAAGCAAGGATGATGTAAATCTAATTTACTATGATGGCCAAAACTGAAGAAAATAAATGACTATTGACAGAATAGAAAATCCAAAATCCTTGCCCGTAGGTTAGTTTTGTCATTTTGAATTGAAATAAAATTGCCAATTAGTCCTTTAATGTGTTTCTGTCAAAGTTTTGTCCTGTAGTAAATACCCTCTAGATTCAGAGGAAGATTTCAGGAGGAAATATAATCTAAAATTCGGTATATATCAACTAAGGTAGTCTTGACAATTGTTTGAACGATACAAATTTCTGATCAGGGAATCGCAAAAAATAAATCATCCACCAATTCTTGGACTCCCCCAATTCCGGTGCTCCCCTAAGTTCAGTCCAATGGGATATTTTTCTACGAGGGCAGTGCCTAAGTAGATTCGCAGATGCTAATTCTATTAACTTTCTTTTTTTAATAACCAGGCAGGAAGTCCAGTGAGATTCAGTAAGGAAAAGTTCGGATCAAAGCCATCCTAAATAATACAAAATCATACAAATAATAAAACACAGTGGTAGAGCATCACCCGGAGTATAAAAAGCGATCGACAAAATTATATCAAGTTAATCAAGGAATCCCGCATTGTCGTCTTAGTTTAAGGTCGGGAGTATGTCAACTAAGACAACCCAATTGACGGCGTGCTTCAAATAAGCCCAAGGCCACACTTACAGACAGATTTAAACTACGAACCTTTGGTTGGGTCATAGGTATATAGACAGTTGCGGTACAATCATTCAGGACTTCTTCTGGTAGTCCATTCGTCTCAGAGCCAAATAATAGCCAGTCTGTGTTTTGATACTCAAATTTGCTGTAATTAGACTTTCCTCTGGTACTAAAGCCAATTAGTCTTCCGCCAAGCTGATGATGATAAGTTTGAAATTCTTCAAAGCTATTGTGGTAGCGGAAGTTAACGTAAGGCCAATAGTCTAAGCCAGCCCGTTTCAGATAGCGATCGCTAATTTCAAAACCCAAGGGGCCAACCAGATGTAGCTCGGTATTTGTAGCAGCACAAGTACGAGCGACATTACCTGTATTGGGAGGAATTTGTGGATATACTAGGACAATATGAGGCATGAAATCAATAAGAGATTTTCACCTAAAAAAATCGGTAGTTTGGAAGCTCCTGTGTTTTAACCGGAGTCCGAAAAATGTCTCGGTGACTTAAGTCGCCGTCCCCCGGAAGGAGGTATAGTAATACCGTTTCACGGAAGTCAGAAGTCACAAGTTAGAAGCGAGTGTGTAATTGGTCGGTCTCCTTGACTCCGGAAATGCTACGCAAACAGAATGTTTGACACACTTCACTACAGTCAGAAGTTAGATTTAAGATTACTGAAAATTTTGACAAGACAATAGTTTCAGGCAATTATTTAACATTTAAAGGAGCGAAACTATTTGTGACATCCTTAAAGTGAATTGGTATAACCTCGGCACACCCCAGAAATGGGGTAAAGTTGACCTGGACAATTTTATCAGTCGTATTACTATTGTTGGAGGCAGTGCCTTAACTCACTATGGCTATTCAACCTCCAATTTCTTCTATAGCCTGGAACTGGTAAGTGTCTCTGAGAATGTCATTGCGAGGGACAGCGCGACAATCAGAACTTAAAGCTTTGGCGATAACGTAGCCTGATAGAGTTCCAATTCCTGGCGCTAGTCTTGTCAGGTGTTGTAGTTGCTTTTCAAAGGAGTAGAGCAACAAGAGTGTGAAAGGGGTGAGCAAAAAACTTTGATTAATATTTTACCCACATCATTTTAGAGGGTATCTGTAAATATTAAAGATTAAATACATTAGACATCTCCAGAAAAGAGGGAACAGGGAACAGGGAACAGGGAACAGGGATAAATAATTGATAATTTATGGATAAGAATTGATTTTATTTTTTATTCTTGGAGATGTCTATTAAATACTTGTGTAGGGTGGGGAACGGCGCAACATTTCTACTTAAACTTAATAGTTAGCTCTATCGAGAGCCGTAACCCACCAACCACAATACCTTCGAGTATCCCTAATAGATTACCTAATAGATTATTTTATAGATACCTTCTTAATGAACTGAAATTAGGCTACCAGTAATTGGCACAATTTATCTTCTAATTCTGCCTCTTGTTGTCCCATCTCCAAAATTGCTGCTTGAATTGTATTTTGATTATCAATATTAGTTTCGTATTGCCTTAACCATTGTTGTGCTGTATTACCTTCACGAAGTATTTTTTTGATTGGTGACAGAAAACAACTAAATCCACGTTGCTTGCTGTAGGGTAAAACTTGTTGATAAATTTCTTCTATCCAATCTCTGGCCAAAATATTTCTACCATCTTGCCAATGCTTCAGGTTTGCGTCAAGGCTATCACGAGCTACTAATATTTCATTCCTATCTGTCAATGCTACGAGGTCTTCTAAGCGGGTACTTCCTGATAGGTTAGTATTTTCTAAAGGGTCAAGAGTAGGGTTGTCAAATAATTGCCACAGACGTGCTTCTAATAAAGCTACTAGAGCGATTTGAATGATTGGGTTAGCTACAAAATCACAAATTCTTAATTCTAGGCGATTGAGATTATAGGGACGACGATCGCCGTTAGGTCGGACAGAACACCAAAGATGGCGGACATTTTGCATCATGCCTGCGGTTATTTGCTCTTCCGTCCAATTAATGAAATGATTATGATTTTCAAAGAGAGGGACATAAGAGGGCGTTTTGGGAAAAGTAGCCCAACGAGTAGAATGAAAGCCAGTCGCTTGGCCATCCAAGAAAGGGGAAGAGGCACTCAGAGCCAAATATAAGGGAGCTTCCATTCTAATCAAACGAATGGCCTGCATTAGCCGTTCTGGGTCACTGATACCTATATTTATGTGAATACTGGTAGTAACAACTGTGGTACCGTAGGTTTGCTCTATATATGTGTGATATGGATTATTTGGATCAGAGCGATCGAAGTGCTTGGTATCTCCCAAGGATAGGGTACTTCCTGGAATTATGGTATAGTTCCCTAGTTTTTCTAGATAGCGTCGCAGTGTTCGCCGGGGTTTTACTAGAGCACATAACAATCGATCGTAGCTACATATTGGTGCGGTGGTATATTCTACATTTCGACTATCTGGCTCTCTGACAAATCCGTCTATATTGGCCACGATCTGGTCTGAGAGGCCAACAATCTGACCCTGGGGTGTGCCAGTATACATTTCTACTTCCAATCCTTTCGATAGCAGCACAATAGGCTCCTTAACTTGGTTCAGTTATATTGTTTAGTATTGGTGTGTTTTGCACCCTTTTGCCTTCTGTCCCTGGGCATAATTCATTATTAGTGTACCATGATTTAATTAATATTTGTAAATAGCAGCTCAATATCTAATAATTTAATATGCTTATATAATTCAATAATCAATGTATAAACTGGGTTAAAACTGTTGATTTATTAATTAACTATAGACTCAAATTCTAGAGGAAAAATTTCATCTCGATCTTGTTGAAAAATATAATCATAGTCAAACTTTAAAGCTTTAATATGACGAGCGATCGCAAAACCACACTTAATAACTTTATTGGTAGCAAAAGTTGCCATTACTAATTCTATTAATTTGTGGGGAGATATCTCAGGTATTTGCACATAATAATCTCTTTTTGCAAAAAATATTCCTTTATCTTTAGGCACAATAATAGCATTAATTTGATGGGCATACTGAATGGGTTTTATATATGTCTTGAGAAAATGTTCTTGATTTATTTGTAGACGAGCTAATTTTTCATGTTGTAGCCAACTCATTGTAAACATAATTTTTATTAACTCAAACCCTAATATGTAATTAAATATTTGATTTCTCTCTTCTGTGTTGATGACTAATTTTAAGGCTGATTCTAAATATTGTGTAGGTTGACAACGCAAATCTTGAGCGGAATGAATATAGTATTGTCTAATATAATTTCGCAGCAAAGATTCATTGATTTTTGTTTCGTTCCGGAACCATTTCAAATATTTGTTGACTCGTTTAATTGTGTCTATATCTTGCAGCATTTTAACTGCCAAACCATCAGCTATATAATCATCTAAAAATTCTGCTTGTTTTTCTGGAGAAGAACCACATAAAATATAGGAAAAAGATAAAACATAACGGCGTTGATGCCAGGGCAAACTACTAGCCCATTGTTTGACTTCTTTGGGAAGTTTTTCCAAAATACTATCTTCTTGATTAGATTCAAAGATGTTTGGGTATATATCTTTTTGGTTTGTCATTTTTATGATTTTAATTTGTTTGAATTGGGAGTAACAAGATATTTTGTTGTGATCTAAATCACGAGTAAATGTTTTGATTATCACAATTTACAGTAGATTTAGATCACAGGCAGCTAGAGATTAAATCAGATAAAATTTATTCTGTATACTACAGAATAAAAAAATTAAGTAGAGTAAAATTGAAAAGATGAATATAACTATTTTTGATTTAGATTTATTTGAGTTGTTATAGATATACTATAGTTTACCGAAATATCTATGTTTGGATTTATTTGAGTTATAGATATACTATAGTTTACCGAAATATCTATGTAAAGAAGATTCCATCTTCATTTATACAAAAAGAAGAGAGTTATACAAGCTCTGCTTCGTTTTTAGATAGATGGTTATAATGTTATAACTTTTAGATTTATGGTAAAAAACTTGGCTCTGCTGCTAGCACTCAGGTTCCGATCAAGGAAGCTCTGACCCTGGCTGCCGATGATTGAAAACCGTCAGGAAAAAGAACAAAACTTGGTTTCTATAGAAGTGGTAATAGTTGGTATCTGAATGCAGATAATAATGGAATATAAAAATCCTATTTAAGCCGTTATTTCTTGTTGTAGGTATTAGGTAGTAAGTGGTAAGCAGCAGGGCTATTTCATTCTAAACTGTGCCATATTATGTATTTACGAAAATAGGTGATTTCGAGCTTTAGACAATTTATCTTTCGCTATCTGCAAAGTAAGTAAATTCATTGCTAAAATCTAGAATGAAATGACCCTGAGTAAGTAGGTAGATATAAATAAACCTTAAAATGATAAATCAGAAAATGAAACTATAAGTTCAGTTCTCAAGAGCTTTTTACCATTTGAAATTTTCATTGCTATTTTACAAATAATTAAACCAATCTACTTACATAAGCAGGTAAACAAAATTAATTACACATTTTCCACGCACAGAAACCTTTTTACTGCAAGGGTTACAGGAAATTAGATTAGGTAATCAATTATGTATAGGTGCTTAGTAGGTAGAATCACGAAATAAACACACCGAAATCGCTCGAAGCCTCTACTATACAGGGGTTGCAGTATGTTAAATATTAATATTATTTTATTCCTTTGAAACAATCGAAAAAATGTATAGTATATAGTTAGTGAAAAACTAGATGAGCAATCACCATAAATCTATATATCTTTCTAATTAATAAATAGAGATTGAAAGATTAAAAATTGACTTAGCTGGTGCTCTCAATCAAAAGAATTAAATTGTCATAATCAATACTACGAGCGCATATGATCAAATGTTAATGTAATGTGAGTAATTCCTGGAATAATAATATTTTATACTATTTTTTGACAAACATAATGCTAGAGTTAGAAGGTTATAAAAAATAACAATCAAGACAAAAAAAAATCAAGTATTAAGCATTAAAACAAATATTATTTCAAAATACAAAATCCAAGTATAGTAAAGTTTTTAGTGATTGGTATTAAAAGTGGCTAAAATGGATAAATCACTTGAGTAAATTTTTCCCAAGTAGCTGTTTTTCAGAGCGATTAGTTGACATTGAGTTAATCAATTACAATTAGAATGTGAGAAAAAAACAGTGAGTGAGGAAAAAAAATGATTACCTGTAACTGAGGATAATAAGTAATACGACTTCACCGAACTGTAGCTATAGGATTGCCTGGAATGCACCTTACACAATAGCTAGCCCATAATAGAGTATGTTGCATAAGTCCTGAAGTAATTATCAATGTATAACTTTATTTATGAATAAAAAAAAATCGGATTGGATAATTTGTCGCTCGTGGCAAATAAAAAAAATCATCAACTTACTACAATAGTTAATTTAAGTTAGTAGACTAGGAGACTGTAGATGTTTAATTCCACTGAACTTCTAATTAATGCTTTCGTCGAGAAGCTAATAGATGGTTACCGCCATACCTATGGTGGATATAAAGCAGATTATGCTGATATTATTGCCTGGGCAGCGGGAATGGCATTAGAGAACATTGCCAATAGTGATGCCCTGTATCACAATGTAGAACATACCATTCTCGTAACTTTAGTAGGACAGGAAGTTTTGCGGGGCAAGCATATCCGTGAGGGCGGAGTATCTTGTGAAGACTGGCTACATTACCATATATCCCTACTTTGTCACGATATTGGATATGTCAAGGGGGTATGTCGTCAAGATCGAGGGGATTTGAGATTGTATGCTACTGGCATAGATGATATGAAAGTATCTCTACCTAGAGGTGCCACTGATGCTAGTCTCACTCCTTATCATGTTGACCGAGGGAAACTGTTTATTGAAGAACGTTTTGGAGGTCATAAGTTAATTGATGCAGAAATAATTAAGCATAATATTGAACTAACTCGTTTTCCAGTGCCAGCAGATCAAGATCATCAGGATAAGGTTGACTATCCTGGTTTAGTTAGATCGGCAGACTTAATTGGTCAGTTGAGCGACCCCCGCTATTTACAAAAAATTAGTGCTCTGTTCTATGAATTTGATGAAACTGGTCAGAATAAAATTTTAGGATACAATAATCCAGGAGATTTACGGCAAGGTTATCCTAAGTTTTACTGGAATGTTGTCTATAGCTATGTCAAAGATGCAGTCACGTATTTAAGTCTGACTCAACAGGGAAAACAGATTGTAGCAAACCTAAGTGCTAATGTGTTTAGGGTAGAACATGATAATGCTGTAGATAAAATGGCTGCTGTCACTTAGTAATCTATTAGACATCTCCAGAAAAGAGGGAGTAGGGAGTAGGGGGAAATAATTGATTATTTCTGTATGATAATTGATTTTATTTTTTATGATCGGAGATGTCTATTAAAAAAAAAATTGATTGCTAGTAAAAAACCGGGTTTCTGTCTCCACCAATTTGGAAAACCCGGATTTTTTATGCCTGGTCATTTTTTTCAAGTAGAAGTTAAAATTTTTTTTGTTCATAAATTAGGTTTGAGGTGATTAATGGCAATTCAATTACAACAAGCTCTAGAAGTAGGGAAATATCTTTTGACTCAACGTCTTAAGGGGCGGAAGCGTTTTCCTTTAGTATTAATGTTGGAGCCTTTGTTTCGCTGTAATTTAGCTTGCCCTGGTTGTGGCAAAATTCAGCATCCCAAGGAAATACTCAAGCAAAACCTAACGCCTCAAGAATGCTTTGCCGCGGTAGAAGAATGCGGTGCTCCTGTGGTTTCTATTCCAGGGGGTGAACCTTTGCTGCATCCACAAATTGCTGAAATTGTGCGGGGGTTGGTCGATCGCAAAAAATTTGTTTATCTATGCACTAATGGTTTGTTACTGGAAAATAATCTCGATCAATTTCAACCTTCTCCTTATCTAACTTTCAGCATACATCTTGATGGTTTGCAGGCAACCCACGATAAATGTGTAGATCGCTCAGGGGTTTTTGAAATAGCAGTTAAAGCAATTCGTGCAGCCAAAGCTAAAGGATTTCGAGTGACTACAAATACTACTGTGTTTGAAGGAATAGAGCCTAAACAAATGCAGGACTTTTTTGATTTTATGGGAAGTTTGGGTATTGATGGAATGATGATTTCTCCTGGTTATAGCTATGAGTGGGCACCAGATCGGGAGCATTTTCTGAAGCGACAACAAACGCGATCGCTATTCCGAGAAATTCTCGCTCCATTTAAAGCTGGTAAAAAGAATTGGAATTTTAACCACAACCCGTTATTTTTGGATTTTTTGATAGGAGAAAAAGATTATGACTGTACTCCGTGGGGTAGCCCTAGTTATAGCGTGCTTGGTTGGCAAAAACCTTGTTATTTAATGAATGAAGGGCATTATGCTACTTTTAAAGAATTATTAGAGTTAACTAATTGGGATAATTACGGCTACAAAAGTGGGAATCCTAAATGTGCAGATTGTATGGTACATTGTGGCTATGAACCAACAGCAGCGATGGCAGCAATGGAGCTAGAAAATATTCCTCAAGTATTAGGTTCTTTATTGAGAATTGGTAATTAAATCAAACATTAGGTAAAGGAAAGAGAAGATGTTTATTATTCCCTTTTTACCTCGCTTTATCGCTATAGCAGTACGTTCTTTGATGGGTAGAATTTGCAGAACATCAATTTTTCCCTGGTATAGTAGTACTTTCTTTGGTTAGGACAATAAATTTGGATTTAAAGGCAATAAAGGAATATCAAACACCTTAATAGACATCTGGTGGAAAACAAAAAAACCTTTTAATTAGAGCGGCTAAGGAAAGAAAAAATCACCCGAAAAAATCATTTTTTGTGCTTTTTTTGTAAAAATATCTTACCTGTTGCCTCTCTTGGTCAGCGTTCCCTCTCTTGGTCAGCTACCAGGTGCGTCTGTCGCCGACGCGGGTTCTGACCGCTTGCGAGCTGGCGTCGTCGCGGGGTCTTACCGCTGTTGCCTGTTGCCTACTCCTGAAAAAAATCTATATCTTTTTCGCAGAGGTGTAAATGTGTAGCGCTAGATCGGGCGACGGTTATATCAAATCCAGTAGCATCGGTATAAAATCTTTTGAAGGTAGGAGTCTGTCGTGTCGTTATTTATAACTGCTCAACCGAACATGATATTACTAGTTTCAATCGTTGCCCCACCTGACAGCCAGAATTGACTAAGAATTGAGCAGGCGATCGCTTCTCAATTTAAAAAAGCTATAATATTGAAAGAATAAGCACGATCGCCTTTTCAATAACATCTCCCAGCAGCACCGGAAACCGGCAGAATGTGGGATACAACTTTAGAAATCAAACAGTAAACCAAAATATGACCACAACAACTACAGAAAAAAACACAACCCAACTCCCATTCTTAATTCCTCGTGATATGTTGTTTGGCAACCCCGAACGAAGTAGCCCAAAACTTTCTCCCGATGGTAAATATCTTGCCTACATCGCCCCAGATGAAAAAAATGTCTTGCAAGTATGGGTAAAGACAATAGACAAAGAAGACGATAGCCAAGTCACAGCCGACAAAAAACGAGGTATTAGAATATATTTCTGGACTTACAACCCAGACCAACTAATATATCTCCAAGATACTGATGGGGATGAAAACTATCATCTCTATCAAGTAAATATTCAATCAAATATAGTGCGCGACCTGACCCCATTCCAAGGAGTCAAAGCGCAAGTAATAGATTTAGATCATAATTTTCCGGAGCAAATATTAGTCGGTCTGAACCTAAAAAATCCCCAAAGCTTCGATGTTTACCGCATCAACCTCAATAATGGTGCGGTAGAATTTGACACCCATAACCCAGGCAATATCGTGGGTTGGAATGCTGATTCCCAATTCCAAATTCTGGCAGGGAGCGCCATAACTGAGGATGGAGGTTCCGATTTATTGTATCGGGAAACTACAGAAAAATCTTGGGAAACTCTGCGTCACTGGGGGCCAAATGAAGAAGGAGGTGCTGCTTTTTTCTCCAATGATGGCAAAATTCTCTATATATTAGGCAGTCACGATGCTAATGCTACACGCCTACTTGCCTTGGATCTTACTACTCGCCAGGAAAATGTAGTTGCTGAAGACTCCCAATATGACATTAGTGGTACTATGACTCATCCTACTACTCATGTCATTGAAGCAGTAGGTTTCTACAAAGAAAAATTAGAATGGCAAATTCTAGACGATAGTATTGTTGCAGATTTTGAATTTTTAAAAACAGTACATAAAGGTGAGTTTCAGGTAGTTAGTCGCACTACAGAAGATCGAAAGTGGTTGGTCGCTTATCTCACGGATGATGGACCAGTTTATTATTATGCTTACGATCGCACTGCTAAAAGTACCACTTTCTTATTTAGCAACCAGCCCCAACTGGAAGATTTACCACTAGCTCCAATGGAAGCTATTTCCTATTCTGCTAGGGATGGTTTGACTATCCACGGCTACCTAACCAAAGCTATAGGAGTTTCTACTCCTGGGCCAGCAGTGTTGCTGGTGCATGGGGGGCCATGGGCGCGGGATACATGGGGTTATAGACCGCAAGTACAATGGTTGGCTAACCGGGGTTATGTGGTATTGCAACTTAATTTTAGGGGTTCGACTGGTTACGGTAAAGATTTTCTCAATGCTGGCAACCGCGAATGGGGGGCGAAAATGCACGACGATCTGATTGATGGGGTTGACTGGTTAGTGGAAAATGGTATCGCCGAGAAAGATAAAGTTGCGGTTATGGGTGGGTCTTATGGTGGTTATGCAAGTTTGGCAGGGTTGACTTTTACACCGGAAATATTTGCTGCTGGGGTGGATATTGTTGGGCCTAGTAATTTGATGACTTTAATGCAGACTATTCCGCCTTATTGGGAGCCTTTGAAGAAACTGTTTTTCCATCGTGTTGGGAATTTGGAAACAGAAGAGGAGTTTTTACGGTCGCGATCGCCTCTATTTTTTGTAGATAAAATTACTAAGCCTTTGTTAATTGGTCAAGGTGCTAATGACCCACGGGTGAAAGAGTCAGAAAGCGAACAAATTGTTAAGGCTATGGAGGATGCTGGTAAGCCAGTCAAATATGTGGTATATACAGACGAAGGACATGGTTTTGCCCGTCCAGAAAACCGTTTACATTTCTATGCGATCGCGGAGGAATTCTTAGCTGAATATCTGGGTGGTCGATTTGAAGCAGTCGGAAACTTAGAGGGCCATTCTGGTATAGTTAAGTGAGATTATATTATGTCCGGTAGTATCCCTAGGTAAATACAGGAAAGGAAGAAGGAAGAAGGAACAAGCTTAAACTTAAGTAGATATTTACCTAAACATTTACACAAACGATGCCAACGGACATGATATTATTTCAGGAATCACGCAGGTACTCTACCTGTAGGGTGCGTTGCAATCTAACTTACACCACATTTAGTGTGTAGGGCCTGAATTTTGTGTAATTCCTGTATTTTTAGAAATTGATTCACTATAGGGGCGTCGAGATAGGCAATTAGAGTTAGAGTTGGACTATCTAATCAGCCTTTCTCGACGCTTGGACTAAGATTTCCTGGGAAGTGCTAGGATCAAAATAATTAATACCAATTCACTCAAATAATTTCCCACCTAATTCTGTGAAATAATTACCTGAAATTATTGTCAATTAAAGTGTTCAGTTAAATCAATCTTTAAATTTTGATTTTTGATTGTCTTGAGTGTGTCTTAAATTCTGAGGTCTCTTCAGAATTATACACTCGATGCCTGACTTCGGTGAAACAGTATAATCTAATCTCTAACCTCTAAAATCTTATGCTTCAATATATTGTTGCTCTGATGGCGACTGCGATTTTTGGCTACGCAATTAACTCCTCTGTAAAAGTTGTCGATCAAGGCGATCGAGCTTTAGTAGAACGTTTGGGTAAATATAAGCGGACTTTGAAACCTGGACTTCAGTTTGTCATGCCTCTAATAGAAAAGATAGCTTATGTTGATACACTCCGCGAAAGAGTTTTGGATATTGAACCCCAGTCAGTTATCACTAACGATAATTTGACGTTAAAGGTAGATGCGGTAGTGTATTGGCAAATTATTGATTTGGAAAGAGCATATTATGCTATAGAAGATGTTGAAGAAGCCATTGCTACTATAGTTTTAACTTCTCTACGTTCTGAAATTGGTCGCTTGCAACTACGGGAAATTTTGTCTACTAAGGATGACATTGATAAGGCTTTGCTGAAGAAACTGGATGAAGCTACTTCTACTTGGGGTGTAAAGGTTATCCGAGTAGAGGTTCAAAATATTGTTTTTCCTGAAAAAGTGCAGGAAGCTATGGAGTCAGAAAGGGTTGCTTTGAGTCAAAAGCAAGCCATGATTGAAAAAGCTGAAGGTGAAAGACAAGCAGCGGTAGCTAAGGCTTTAGGGCAAGCAAAGTCAATGGAAGTTCTTTCTCAAACTTTAAGTTTGAAGCCTGGTAGTCCAGAATTTTTACATTTTCTGATTGCTCAAAGATATTTAGAAGCTAATCAAAAAATTAGTGAAAGTTCTAATTCTAAGATTCTATTTATGGACCCGAAAGCCATGACAGAAGCCTTGGCAGAATTGGTGGGAGAAGATCGAGATTATTCTCACCTAGATCATGCATCTCTTTCTCCCTCTAAACCTCAAAATCTTAATAAGCCTGACATTGATAAGTTAGGTTGATTTGTGGAATTTATCGCTGTTGAGGATTGTTTTTCCCCTCCTCAACTTTATTGAAAATTTATTAATTGAGCGTCAAATTATATTAAATCCGGTAGCATCAGTATAGTTAGTTAGGAGTCATAATTCAGGAGGGAAGAGAATTTAGAAAGATTTAGCAATTATTGAAGATAGGACAACTTTTTGTGCCGAATTAAACGGATTTGATATTAGATTAATATTTTTTCCCGAACTAACAGAAACATCTCAAATTTTACCGAATAATCAAGGTTTAAAGCCTCTCCTTTAAAGGAGAAAGCGGTCGCGCATGCTGGCGCACAACTGCGCTCTTCGCGGAGCGACATGTTTGCGGAGCATTCCGATAGGAAAAAGCGGAGCTTCCCCGTTGGGTGGGATGGCGTTTTGCTGGCGCACAACTGCGCTCTTCGCGGAGCGACATGTAAAGCGGAGCGGCTCTGTAAGAGCGGGTCTCCTTTCCCTCCGGGACGCTCCGCGTTAGCGGAGCTTTGCGCT
>JBARXI010000015.1:0-2510 GCA_049647275.1 Microcoleaceae cyanobacterium | reverse complement strand
ATTTTTTTGTAGGTTTAGCAATTAGCCAATCAATCAAAAAACAAGCCAGTCCACCACCTGCAAAAAAAGCAATAACTCCCTTCAATGGAAATTGCCAACCATTAATAAAATCCACCAGATGTAAACCAACAACAAAAATAATTATCCCAACTAATAAACACCAGATTATTATTCCAAATTTCCGAAAAAAAGATTGTGAGATTGATTGAGATTTCATGTTAACTTTGTGGTGAAATTAGTATCTAAATTTGACTGAATACTGCTTCGCTCAATTAATCCTTTTACTATTCCTAAGCGGTCTAAATTTTTGACAAAAAAAATAAGGTCTCAAGCCTGCTTTTTCAGGGGAAAAGAAAATTCTGCATCTTCTCATACCAATTCACTTTAAGGATGTCAAAAATAGTTTCAAACTTTAAATGTTAAATAATTGCCTGAAACTATTGTATTGTCAAAGTTTTTAGTAACCTTAAATCTAACTTCTGACTGCAGTGAAGTGTGTAATTCTGAGGTCTCCTCAGAATTACACACTCGCTTCTAACTTCTCACTTCTGACTTCCGTGAAACCGTATCACCTCCCACTTAAGCCGGAGGTACTAATAACTCAAATGACGATCATTTCTCCCTAACAACATACTTTTTTAATTTTAAGCAGCAAACTATTTTTGAGCACAAGATAATTATTTTACTTTTTAGATGGTGTAGCAGCAAACAAATTTTAACTGATATGATAAGATTGTTTCCCCAAAGGAAAAGATTAAAAATAACATCCCATACTCTATGTCTTCTGATGCTTCTGTCTCAACTACTTCCACCTCAACACCAACCTCAAAACCAGAAGTAAGTCCCAACTTACAAGTCAGGTTCAAAACAGAGGAAGGAAAGTTATTATTACTATTGCCAGCAGAATCCAATAATACAGATATAGAAAGTCCAACTGCTATGACCTGGACAGAAATTTGGCAGCAGTTAAAACAACGTCTCCAAGGGGGAGAGCGATTTTGGCAACCAAAAACAGAAGTGCAGCTAATAGCATTTGACCGCCTGTTGGATGCTCGCCAACTTCAAGAAATAGCCGAAGCTCTTTCAGAAGTAGGACTACAAATGAAAATAGTCACCACATCACGTCGTCAGACTGCTGTAGCAGCAGCTACAGTTGGCTATTCTGTGGAACAAAAATCTTCCTTGACTACCCTAAAGCAAACCCCCACAGAAAAAGTTCAACCTCTGGCTGAACCACTATATCTACAAATGACCGTTCGTTCTGGGGTAGAAATTCGGCATCCTGGTACTGTAATTATTGTAGGAGATTTGAATCCAGGTGGTTCTGTTGTTGCAGATGGGGATATTATTGTGTGGGGTCGTTTGCGGGGAATAGTCCACGGGGGGAGTAAAGGAAATTCTCAGAGTGTGATTATGGGTTTGCAGATGCAACCCACTATTATTAGAATTGCCGATCTAGTTGCTAGAGGGCCAGAAAAACCACCAGCCCAATTTTATCCGGAAGTTGCTTATATAGCGGAAAAAGGAATTCGTATTAGTAGAGCAGCAGATTTTGCTAAGATGTATCGTTGATTTTATTTCTATAATTTATCTAAGTTCGGATTAACAGATATTAGAACTATAACTACGGCGCGACGCAAATATTTTGACTCTGGTTTACTGGATTTTATTTGAGATAAATTAACCAAAAAATCTTTTTTTACAACTAACCATCCGAACTATTTAATATGATTTATTATCTCATCTTCGGATAAAAGCGTCTGATAATAAACCTGACTATTGGTATTCGGAATAATTTATTTTATTTTCCTCATGTTTCCTCTTCCTTATAGCAAAACACGGTTCATATAAGACAAAAATTAATCTGAACAAAAAGTTCATTAATGGATAATGAATAATGAATAATTATCTCTGGTTAAAACCAAGAAGATTGAACCCTAGTGGAAATCTGATTTCTTTTCTCTTGGTCGAGGGATGGCGTTAAACCTTTGGGGATTAATTATCAATTATCAATTGGTAAATACTGGCTTTTGCCCATTACAGATTTGCTCAAAAATTCCTTAACTGAACTTTATTGCCCTATATAGCAGTACGTTTTTTGGCGTTTGACAATAAATTTTGGTTGTAAGGGAGTAGGGGTGGTTCGCGTTTGCGACAGCATTCCGGAGGAAACCACCCGTACAGGAGTAGGGAGTAGAGAGTAGAGAAATGTCCGCGCCCTATTTGCGTAGCACTATAGCAATCATAAATCATTGAGCAAAAATTTATGGGTTAGATAATTTAAAGTCTGAAACCTTTATACCAATTTGATAAATATTTGCCACAAATAACTAGGTTATTTCTTAGGAGTCACCGAGTCAGGAGTCAGGTAGGGGAGCCGTCGGTAAGGCGAAGTACAGATCGCTTATATCAAATCCGTTTAATTAGGTATAAAAATATTGTCCATCTTCACCATTACCAAATCTTTATAACTGTTTTTCCTCCTGACTCCTGACTCCTGACTCTTAACT
>JBARXI010000014.1:0-20198 GCA_049647275.1 Microcoleaceae cyanobacterium | reverse complement strand
GTAAAAATGGAAATGTGCGACTCTGGAATTTTCCCCAACGACGGTTGCTTGAGTGGGAAACCGAGCAAGACCAGATTAAAAATATTAGTTTCAGCCCAAGCGATCGATATATTGCCACAGCAGGAGCAGATGGTACGACAAAAATTTGGGAATTATCAGGAAAATTATTAACTCAGTTTCATGCTGACCGTAACTCAGTTACAGCTCTGTGTTTTACTTCAGACGAAAAACAAATTGCGACAGTAGGTGCTGACGGCACAACCAAAATTTGGGATTTATTCCCCAAACATCCCACCCAATGGCAAACTCAACAAGGTACAGTTTGGAGCGTCAATTTCAGCACAACTGGAAAAATAGCTACTGCAGGAGAAGATGGCACTGTCAAAATCTGGAATCTCTCTGGTCAGCTAATAACTGAATGGCAAAGCGGTCGAGGTAGACTCACCAGCATTAGTTTCAGTCCCGATGGCAAATATTTAGCCACAGCAGGACGCAATAAAATTTTAACCTGGATTTTAAGCTGGAGACAAGACGGGAAACTTGTCAGTCAATCTCACCCTTCTCAAGACCTAATATTAGAAGTAAAATTTAGCCCCGATGGCAAGTTCTTAGTCGCAGTGGGAGCTAATGGTACTACTATATTACGCAATTTGGCAGGAGAGCAACTGGCAATTTTAAAGCGCAGTAATCGTAGAATTATTGCCAGCGTCAGTTTTAGTTCTGATGGGGAGCGCATCGTTACGGGTGGGTGGGATGGAAAAGTCTGTATCTGGAATTTGTCCGGGAAACTCTTAGCAAGTTGGGATGCTCATCGACATAAAGTCAAAAGTGTTAGTTTTAGTACCGATGGCGAGCAAGTTGCTTCTGCAGGTAGAGATATGGTGAAAGTTTGGGATGTGTCTGGGCAATTTGTGACTGAGTGGAGTGCGCATCAGGGAAAATTGGTGGATGTCTGTTTTAGTTTAAATTGGCAACGGGTGGCAACTGTGGGAAGCGATCGCTCTATTATATTGTGGGATTTTTCTGGTCGCAAACTGGCAGAATGGAATATTCCACAAACTGAAGTCACGAGTATTAGTTTTAGCAATGATGGTAAATTTTTGGTTGCGGGTGGGGAAGATGGGATGGTTTTTCTGTGGGGAGTTGAAAGTTTGGATGAACTTTTGGTGCGTGGTGATGAGTGGTTGGAAGATTATTTTGTAACTCATCCGGAAGAGTTGGAAAAATTAGAGGTGTGTGAGAATCAAAATATTTCTCATGTTGATAATGATAATTCCTCAACTGAAGCTATCCCAAATCAAGAAATTTCTCAAGGTAGTGTTGAATCAGCGATCGGTCAATTTTCTTGGTCAGCCCAAAGAATAAATTACAACAGCAGCCAATATATTTTATGGGTTGAAGATAATCCAGTAACTATTGCTCACGAAATTTCTAAATTAGAATCACAAGCTATAGAAGTAATTAAAGCAAAGTCTACAGCTCAAGCAATGGAGATTCTAGTTTCCAGTAGGCTATCTTTTCAAGTCATTATTTCTGATATAGATAGGATAGAGGCAGGAGAATACCAAAGAAAAGCAGGCATTTCACTGATAGAAACTGTTCGAGAAGTTGGCATGAATATACCAATTTTAATCTATACCACCCTGAATAATTATCCCCAAATTATTAATGAAATAGTGGCAGTAGGTGGAAATGGAGTAATTATTTCAGCAACGGAAATTCTCAGATGGCTAGATAATAATATTAACAAAGAAGCTAATGCTAATTTGGCAAAATTTTCTGATGGTTTGACTTCCGAATGTGGAGTAAATTATACTCACCTACGTGACTTACTAAAGAAAGAAAAATGGCAAGAAGCAGACTCTGAAACTGCATCTATTATGCTCAGAATATCCGAACGAGAATCAGAAGGATGGTTGAGAGCAGAAGACATAAAAATATTTCCATGTACTGACTTATTTACTATAGATAACCTCTGGACAAAATACAGCAACAATCGCTTTGGTTTTTCTGTACAAACAGAAATTTGGAAAAGTTTTGGTGCAACTCAAGACACAGATTATCAACTTAATAATTTTAAGACTTATTTAAAAGTAGGTAGAAGATTAGGTTGGAAGCTTGGTAGTAAACTTTTAAGTTACGACGAACTTAACTTCAATATTACAGCACCTTTAGGTCATTTGCCCGGAGGATTAGTAGATTGGTTATGGTCTAGTTACTATTTGATACATTCTGGTTTTTTAGTTGATGAAATAAATGAAATGATCTGGTGGGATATTATTCCTGCTTTGGTAATGAAGTTAGATATATGTCAATCTCACAGAGTGGTAAAAATATCTCAATCTGACAAAGAAGGATTTTTTGGCGAGTTTTTAGTACATGACAAGGTAGTAAAAATTTATCAAGGTGATATTACTAAATTAAAAGTAGATGTGATTGTTAGTTCCGATGATAAATATCTGAGTATGGCTGCTGGAGTATCTGCAAAAATCGCCAAAATTGGAGGAGAGAAGATATGGAGAGAAAAAGTCGAGTTAATTCCATTATCTTTTGGAGATGTCGCTGTTACCAATGCTGGTAAACTACAAGCAAAAAAAATATTTCATGCAGTAGTAATTGATGTCGATGGAAGAGAAACAATATTACAAGAAAAAGTCATCCAAGCAGTTGTTAGTAGTTGTATGAAAAAAGCAAATATTTTAGGATTTCATAATATTGTTTTTCCTTTACTTGTTCCAGGGGCAGGTAATTCTCTAGCTCAAACATCTTGGCAAATTATGTTGCCACAAATAATCAGAAGTTTATCAGATGAGAATCAAACTGTGAGGGAAGTTATTATCTGTATATATGAGAGAAAAGTTTTAGAAGAAATTAATGTTATAGGAACATTACAAAAAATTCAAAGCTTCGGATGGGAATCCCTTTTATAAAAATTGTCTTTCAATTAACTTCAAAAAATCTGCAATCTGTTCAATCGATCTAAGATGATAGACACACTTAGTATTTTGAACCTGCTGAACATAATCTCGATACTTAGGAGTTAAATACTTGTGACATAACCACAGATTACGATAGCTATTGATAGAACTCTTTAATATTGGAGTACGCTCCGGCCACCCATCTGGTGGAAGAAAAAAACCAGTTAAAAACCGTTTTGTCACTAACCATAAGTGAACAGAAAAAGGTAAGTCAATATAAATCAAAGTATCAGCTTCGTTTAACCTTATCCAAAGAGTTTCCATCGAACCAAATCCATCAATTACCCATTCATCAGTTCCTAATATTTCCTCGTGAATAAGTTGATAATCACTATCTGGAACTTCTATACCCCCCGCTCCATATTTGATTTTATCTAATATATGGAGCGGGAGATTAGTCATTGCTGATAATTGCTTGCTCAAGGTTGACTTACCACCACCAGCATTACCAAAAACGGCTACTTTTTTCATAAAAATATGGATAATAAAAATTTGATATTTTGTAGGTTGGGTTGAATCATCGTTTGCGGAGCATTTCCGTATTTGATAAACCCAACAATAAGTTTGTGTATGATAATAAAACTCTAACCTTTTGTAGGCATTTTGTAGGTTGGGTTGAGTCAGGAAACCCAACAATAAATTTGTGTCTGTTGGGTTGCGCTATTGCTTAACCAAACCCACAGTATTATAACTAGACTCTAACTATTTGGAATGTCGATACCTCCTGAGCAATATTTGATTTTATCTAATACATAGAGTGGGAGATTAGTCATTGCTGATAATTAAAAGAAACCCAACAATATTATATTTCATTACATTCGCTTACCTCAAACTACGGAAAATTATGCCTATGTGATGAAAGATGAAATTTATTTATTTGCATTTAGTAGGGATGGAAAACTTTTAGCAACTGGAGGAAACGAGGGAATACTTTGAATTTGTTTGGCGAAAAAAATAGAACTTTTGAATGCCACTTGCCTAATTTACAAAAAAATAACTTAATCATTCAATATTATAGAGTTAGAGAATTATAAATTAAAATTAGAACATTGGTATAATACCAGTTAAAAAAATGTTTACTACCTAGAATATTTTTCGCTAGTAAACTACTTATAATTTTCTATCTTTTTTTACAATTTTAATTGTACTAAGTAATTCACGCTCTGTACAAGCTAATTGACTTCGATCTTTCATTATAAGACAACAATCCACTCCTCTCGTGGAAAGCCAATGTAAATAATATACATATACTTCGGAAGTAAAACAGGCAATGATAATACAGTTTTGAGTGTGTAAATTCATTCTAAATTTAGGACCAATCTGACCCAATTTGATTGAGATATAGGTCGTACTATATTTATCCGTTGCCAAGCAACAGCAGATAATAATATTAATAGGAACATTTTTAGCTTTTTCTAAAGCATCATCAATATTTGTAGTTTCGATAACAGTGTAATTATTATTTATCAGGATGTTTTTCAGGATTAAATAATCATAAGATTCAGCCGGATAGCCAGAAATATTTATTAATAAAATATAATTCATAATTAACTCCTTCTCAGCAATTACTTTTTTAGATGTTGGTAATTGCTGAGATAATTTTCTGGTAGCGGTAAAACTACTTGTCTAATCTTATTGGATATTTGAACCGACCGCAAAGGGCTAAAATTTGAAAGTTCATCCCTTAGTTTACCAACGCCAAAAATTATTGGATTTTGGTTAATTGTTTACCTTCTAAATATCAAAATTTATAGATTAACTTTAAAGTCTAAATTTACTTAAACGCAAAGCATTAGTAACTACAGAAACAGAACTAAATGCCATCGCCCCACCAGCAATAATTGGATTTAATAACCAACCAGTGAAAGGATACAAAATTCCCGCAGCAATGGGAATGCCTAAAGTATTATAAATAAAAGCAAAAAACAGATTTTGACGAATATTATTCATCGTGGCACGACTCAGTTGAATTGCCGTAATAATACCAGTTAAATCTCCAGAAATTAAAGTAATATCACTAGCAGCGATCGCTACATCTGTTCCTGTGCCAATTGCAATTCCCACATCTGCTTGAGCTAATGCTGGAGCATCGTTAATTCCATCTCCAACCATTGCCACAATTTGATGGTTATCGCTTCTTTTTTTCTTTTCTAATTGTAGACTTTTTACAGTTTCTGCTTTTTGCTCCGGTCGCACTTCAGCAAATACTCTACTAATACCAACTTCAGCAGCAATAGCTTCTGCTGTTTGGCGATTATCTCCTGTTAACATGACAACTTCTATTCCCATTTTTTGTAATGTTTGAACTACGTTTTTGGAGGAAGTTTTCAAAGTATCGGCAATGCCAAATATTCCTTCAATTTTTCCATCAATTGCTATCCAAGCAGTAGTCTTTCCATCAGCTTCTAATTTATCTTGAGAATCTGACAAATTAGTAGTATCAATTTCTAATTCATTCATCCATCTAGATGTACCAATTTGTACTAATCTATCTGATACTATTCCTTGCACTCCCATGCCCGACATTGCCTCAAATTTTTCGGGTTCTGGTAGGGGAAATTCTACTCCTTGACTTTGAGCATATTCAACAATTGCTTCTGCTAAAGGATGTTCGGATTTTCGTTCAATTGCTGCTGCTATTTTTAACAATTTTATTTCGTTATTATCGGCAGTTCCTTGAGTAGTTATATAGTTAGTAACTTTCGGTTTTCCTTGAGTAAGCGTACCTGTTTTATCTAAAATAATTGTCTGAATTTTATGAGCAACTTCTAGACTATCTGCACCTTTAATCAAAATCCCATTTTCCGCACCTTTTCCAGTTCCCACCATCACAGAAGTAGGAGTCGCTAATCCCAAAGCACAAGGGCAAGCAATAATTAAAACACTCACCGTAGTAATTAACGACATAGTTAAATTGCCAGTCAAAGTCATCCAAATCAAAAAAGTAGCGATCGCTATGGCAATCACAACAGGAACAAACAAAGAAATTACTTTATCTGCTAATTTTTGAATAGGAGCTTTTGAGCCTTGCGCCTGTTGAACTAACTTAACAATTTGAGCTAATAAAGTATCTTTTCCCACCCTAGCAGCCTCGAATTTAAAACTGCCACTTTTATTAATTGTTGCTCCAATAACTTCATCCCCAGGCTGTTTTTCTACAGGCACACTTTCGCCAGTAACCATAGATTCATCTATTGTAGAATTCCCTTCTTTTATCTCCCCATCAACGGGAATTTTTTCCCCAGGACGCACCACAATTAAATCGCCAATTTTCACTTCTTCAATGAGAATATCTATTTCTTTTCCATCTCGAATCACCCTAGCAGTTTTCGCTTGTAAACCCATCAATTTTTGAATAGCTGCGGATGTTTGTTTTCTGGCGCGATGTTCCAAAAGTCTGCCTAATAAAATTAGAGTAATAATAACGGCTGCTGCTTCATAATAAACATCCGGATTTAATCCTTGTCTAGTAAAAAAAGTTGGGAAAAATGTCGGAAATAAAGAATAAAAATAAGCTGCCCCCGTACCCAAAGCTACCAAAGTATTCATATCTACAGAACGATTTTTTAATCCTTTCCAAGCACCGACGAAAAAGAATTTACCACACCAAAACATAACTGGCGTTGTTAAAACTAATTGTAGCCAAGGATTATGTAACCACATTGGTATCCAGGAAATATTTAACCCCGTCATCATTGGCAACGAACCGATAATTAAAATTCCAGAAATTATACCGCCGAAAATAACTTTATTTGTCATTTTTCGTTCTATTTGACGATTTTCTCTTTCTTTTTCTTCAGCATTTATGGTTTCCTGAAGTTGTTTTGCTTCGTAGCCAGCATCCGCTACAGACTGCTGAATTTTTTGTATATTAGTTTTGTCTGAATTATATTTAACTGTTGCTTGTGCTGCACCAAAATTAACTTGACATTCTGCCACACCGGGTACATTTTCAATAGCCTTTTCAATTTTATTAGCACAGGCAGCACAACCCATACCTTTTAGTTCTAAATATGTTGTTTCCATAACTGACTCCTAATGACTTTGTAGAGACAATATACTGATATAGCTATAGTAAAGTCTCTAGTTAACTGGAGAGTCAAGTAGTTTATAGTCTTATTCAACACAACTCAACTAAAGAGTAGAAACCCGATCAAAAATTTGCTTCTGTAGTAGCGTTTCTAATTTAATTTGTTGGGTAAACTAAAGCTTCAAAATCTTGATTTCATGTTAAATCCGGTTATACAGTTGTCACACTCTATACTTCCATTCAATGTAGAGATAAAATGCCGGAATATCCCTAGATAATTCCCACTCTCACCCTTTCTTTTTCCTGTAGGGGCGTTAACGTAGTTTTGCGCTAGCTAATCGCGTTTGCGTAGCATTTCGTAGGAATTCGCCCCTACTGAATTATATGATAACTAATTATCAGATATTTTTGATAGAGCTATTTGACCCTAGATGCGACACTACAGAGAATGGTATCCACTGAGAATTAATGCCTACTTGTAGAAACTGGCTAAGTTTTGAAAGGTAAGGTTATGTAAAGACATACAGTGTATGTCTCTGGAAATCTACTATAAGTTATATTTATTACTTGAATGTATTTCTGTTATTACACGGTTGTTGCGTATTCAATACTTAACAAAATGCAACATCATTCTGTAAGTAAATTTGTCACCATTGACAATCTAGATATTAAATCTAAAGTCTGCCAGGATTTTTGTATTTAGATAATTGTGTTTATTTTTCACCTAGTATAAGTATGGAAAATTTTATTGATTTATCTTGAATTTAGAAGTATTTAAAAAACTAATATATTTACATAGATTAACTAGATAAAGATTCATTAAAGATGTTGATTTACTATTGATTTATTTTTTGAAGAGCAATACTCTGAACTAGAAGAGATTTTGATTCAAAAAAAGATATTTACTTATGATTCAACAAATTACTTATCAAAATGAAGTATTGGCGATGATTATTCCGGCTGATTTTAGAGAGCCTGGAATTCATTTTTTTACCCCAGATAGCTATTCTCAACAGCTTGCTTATATGAGACATCCTCAAGGCAAAGAAATTCAACCTCATCGTCATAATATGGTAAGGCGAGAAGTTTTTTATACTCAAGAAGTTTTAATAATCAAAGAAGGAAAATTGTTAGTAGATTTTTACAATGACCAACAGGAATATCTTGAAAGCCACATTTTAAATAAAGGAGATGTTATTTTATTAATCAAAGGTGGACATGGCTTCAAAATGCTAGAAGAAGTAGAAATGATTGAAGTCAAACAAGGTCCTTATGTAGGGAATCTTGATAAAACCCGCTTTGAAAAAATTGATTCTAGTCGCGAAAAAGTTCTAGCATAATACTAAATCCGGTGATTATAGACTGGTTACCTCAATTGCTAAATCCGCTTTAGACAAATGCTTTGACTATTTTGAATCTAGTCAGATTAAAGCGGGTTTGGGATAAATTAAAATTGTTAGGTAAAGAAAAATGAGAGAATTTATTCCTGTAAATGAACCGTTACTAAATGGTAAAGAAAAACAATATTTGAATGAATGTATTGATACTGGTTGGATTTCTTCTGAAGGCATTTTTGTTAAACAATTTGAACAAGCTTTTGCTAATCGTGTAGGTAGAAAATATGGTATTGCTGTTTGTAATGGCTCAATGGCAATTGATGCAGCAATTACTGCTTTAGGTATTGGTGAAGGGGATGAGGTTATTTTACCTACTTTTACTATTATTTCTTGTGCTGCGGCAATTGTTAGAGCAGGAGCAATTCCTGTTGTAGTAGATTGTGATTCTACTACTTGGAATATTGATATTAAGCAATTGGAAGCCAAAATTACTCCGCAAACTAAAGCTATTATGGTAGTTCATATTTATGGATTACCAGTAGAGATGAATCCAGTATTAGAAATAGCGGCAAAATATGGCTTAAAAATTATTGAAGATGCAGCAGAAATGCACGGGCAAACTTATTTTGATAAACCTTGTGGTAGCTTTGGAGAATTGAGTACTTTTAGTTTTTATCCTAATAAACACGTTACGACTGGTGAAGGAGGAATGATTGTTACTGATGATGAAATATTAGCTGAAAAATGTCGATCTTTAAGAAATCTTTGTTTTCAACCACAACAACGTTTTATTCATGAAGAATTAGGTTGGAATTTACGCATGACAAATTTACAAGCAGCACTAGGTTTAGCACAGTTAGAAAGGTTGGATGAATTTATCGAGCGTAAACGAAATATGGGTAAGCTTTATACTGAACTTTTAGCAGATGTTTCTGAATTAGAATTACCTCTGACAAAAACAGAATATGCCGATAATATTTATTGGGTTTATGGAGTTGTACTTAAAGATAATGTAGCTTTTGATGCCAAAGAAGCAATGAAAAAGTTGCGCGAACAAAAAATAGGTACTCGTCCTTTTTTTTGGTGTATGCACGAACAACCGGTATTCCAAAAAAGGGGATTATTTAAGCAAGAATCTTGCCCCGTAGCTGAAAACATAGCAAGGCGTGGATTTTATCTTCCTAGTGGTTTAGCTTTAAGTAATCAACAAATACAAACAGTAGTCAAATCATTAAAAACAATTTTTTCCTAATTATATCTATAGGTAGATGGTAAGGTTTTTTTCCTGACTTAATTATATGAAAAAGAATGCTACGAATAATTTGGGTAATTTTAAAAAATTACTAGAGAAGTTTCTTTGACTAAAAAGAGAGTTTCAATCTAGGAAATGATATTTAGGCTATTGATTATGACTCCTTGAAACTGCCTAAATTTTTGTAGCAAAAATTTTAGTATTTCATATTACTTCTTTCCTTTTCCTGTTTGAATTTTGTAGCTAACTTCTTCCTGATTCCTGAGTATAAAGTAGTTTTAAAATACATCGTTAATTCATAATAATTGATCTTATACTAATTTGGAAAAAGAATGTTACGAATAATCAGGGCAGTTCAAAGACACGTGCAGGGGATGTTCCTTAGACTAAGCGGTGCGACCCAGCGACGACGCCAGTCGCAAGCGGTCAGACCCCGCGGGGCGCGACAGACGCACCTGGTAGCTGACCAAGAGAGGGAATGCTGACCAAGAGAGGGAACGCGCACCAAGAGAAAAAGATAAATTATGACCTAATAAATGGTATCAAAGCTATTCATTCTGACTCGGTTATCGGTCCTCCTGACTCCTAATAAATAACCTAGTTATTTGTAGCAAATATTTATCAAATTTATCTTACAGGGATGTACCGAAAATATCACTACTTTTATCGGGCTATCAGTTACTGTTTATTTTATAAATGGATGACAAATTTATGATAATTATAAAAGAGCAATTATCTTGGCTCATAATATTAGCAGGAATTATGTATTCCTTATATTTATTTTCTCAACTCTCTTATGGCATATTTTTTAATGGTGATTCCGGACTTAAAGCTTTATTAGCAAAACAATTAAGTAGTGGCAAATTGCGTTTTTACTTAATTCCATCTGAGCAAAAATGGGTACAAAAACTTTGGAATCAAGGGCTTTATCCCTATGAAAAACCATTTGTTTTTCAGCTAAGTAATCGCTACTATATTTCTTTCCCTTTTACCTTTTCTTTAATTACTGCACCTTTCTATAAACTTTTTGGTTATAGAGGTTTATATCTAATTCCTTTAGTTTCTACCTGGACTATTTGGATGACTTTTAATTTTATTTGTCAATCTTTTAATTTTAGTCTTATCAATACAAGTCTGGGATTAATTGCCCTAATTTTTGCTTCAAATTTAACTTTATATAGTGCCATGTATTGGGAACATACATTAGCTGTTGCACTATGTTTTGCGGGAATGAGTTTTTTCTTTATCCCTCAAATGTCTATATTTAATGTCATCATCACTGGATGTTTAGTCGGATTATCTGTTTGGGTTAGGTCTGAGTTTTTCGCTATGGTTGGCGCTTTAACAATAGTAATTATTTTACAAGCATTTGCTCAAAATAATTTACTAGCAGTTTTAGCAAATCCCAATAATTTAAACTGGAACAATATCTATCTGAATTTGCAACTCCCAATTTTATACTTAGTGAGTATGTTTTTGGTTGTCGGTGCTTTTTTAGTAGTGAACAAAATTATTTATGGATATTTTTTAGGTCTTCATTCTCTGTTAGTGCTGGAAGAATTTTCCCTATCAAGAAGAATTGAAGAATTTAAAATAATCATTCAATTTTTAACTAAGTCTTTGATAGAGTATTTTCCTCTAACCATTTTTCCTGTTTTTTATCTTCTATTATTTGGAATAGAAAATTCTCCTGATGTATTGAACTTTAATGTAATGATTATTATCCTTGTATCTATAGGAATAATAATAACAAGATTTCAATTAATCAAGGGAGGTGTAAGAGAACTAAAAAATTTACTTAAACAATGGTTAATTCCATTAATAGGAACAATTTTATGGTTTTATTTCATGGGAAAAACAAGTGTCGAAGTGAGTAATCAGACAACCATTATTTATTTAATAAGTTTATTTTTTGTGGTAGGAGTATCTCTTTTGGTTGACATAGCACCTGATGAATTTACAGTTGGAGGAAAACAATGGGGACCTAGATATTTATTAATCCTTCTCCCCCTTATTTCTTTGATGGTTATTGAACAATTACAATACTTTCAAAACTTACCATCCACTGTATTCTATTATATTGCTTTATTTACTGTTTTTACCTGTTTGGGTTTAGGCATATATAAAAACCTATATTTAGGAACAATTTATCTAAATAAAAATAGTAAAGATATCAAGCCAGCCATCCAATTTTTAGCTAAAAATACTTACCCTGTGGTTGCCGTGTCTCATCAACACGCAGCCCAAGCCTTAGAGTTTTCTTTACCCCCAGAAACTTTATTATTTCGTGCTGAAGATAGCAAGGATTTATTAAATTTAGCTCAAGTATTGTTACAGGAAAGTTTAGATAAATTCATTTACATTTGTTATCCTCATCGTGTCTGTCGTCCATTAAAAGAAGCTACTGAAAAACTTCAGTTTAATCAAAATAATCAATTATTCCAGGTGAAGTTAAATAATTTAGGAACCTATGGTAAATATCCTATTTATCAAGGAGAAATTTGTGAAGTAATACCGTTTCGCTGAAGTCAACAGTCAAAAGTAATTAGTGGTCGCGCAAAAAAAAAATCCTAGTCAAAAAGGTAAGAGGCAATATGCAAAATGCGAGAGAGTATAGGCTAAATGTTTAATGAATTTTGCCTAGGTAATTACATATAGACTGGAAACTTTCACTAACAATAATTTCTGGTGATTATTTCATCTAATCAGTATGAAATAATAAAAGTTAATTGTAATGTGAGAGTAATTAAGTTGTTCAATATCGGTAACAAACAAAAAAAATAATTATGTCTAATCAATTAGTTTGCACTGTTCTACCTACTTTCAATGAAAAAGATAATATTAGCCCTTTAATTGAAGGTTTAATAGCCAGCGTACCTAATCCTTATCTAATTTTAGTCGTAGATGATAATTCTCCAGATGGTACTTGGAAAATAGTAGAAGAAATTGCCCATAATTACTCCCTTTCCCCTCAAGACGAAGGTTTTAAATCTGGTGTAAAATTAATTAGACGTATTGACGAAAAAGGTTTAACTTCGGCAATTCAAAGAGGAATAAATGAGGCGATCGCCACTTATGATGCTAAAATTATTACCTGGATGGATTGTGATTTATCTATGCCACCAGAAGATGTACCTAAGTTAGTCAAACCAATTAGAGAGGGGGATGCAGATGTGGTGGTAGGTTCTCGTTGGGTTAAGGGTGGAAAAGATATGGCTCATGGTATAATAGCTCGTTTATTAAGCTGGATTATTAATCATTATACAATGTTATTTCTTGGCAATCAAATACATGATTATACCAGTGGTTTTATTGCCGCACGAAGCGAGGTGTTAAAAAAAATTCCCTTAAAGGGTGATTATGGAGAATATTGTATTGATTTATTATTTCGTGCTTTTCGTTTAGGTTATCACTTAGTAGAAGTACCTTATGTCTGTATACCTCGTAGTACAGGAGAAAGTAAAACAGGGATTAATTTGTTAGATTATTTAGATAAGGGACGTGATTATGTAAAAACAGTTTGGCGACTTTGGCATCAAAAAGAAGTTTGAAAAAGGTTTTAGCTATTAGGTTAAATTGATAAATATTCAACTGAAATAAAATCAACAATTAATTATTAATTATTACCTCTCATAAAAACGGATAGGATTGTTTCAAAGGATTTTTTTTGATTTATTTATTCAAATAAAAATAAGCTTTAAAACTTGATTATTTGGTAAATTTATAGTAACCTAAAATCCAGGAAAGAAAATCGACAATCTTCTTGAATACCTACAGGTAATAATGGGGTTGAAAACTAAATTACTTCAAAGATATTCTACACCTACCACCTACAATCTTTGGAGCATAGCAACGATAAAAAATAGGTAGTATTGTCAATCTGTCTTTTCCAAGATTTATTGATAATTTATCTCCTAAATAACCCATCATTAATAATTTGGTGAATTATGACTAAGCCAAAAATTTTTTCTCTTTCAAAATTAGATGAAATTATCAGTTTAGATTTACGCTCCCTTGCCGTATTTCGGATTGGGTTAGCGTTAATGACCCTTGCGGATATAATTAGTCGTGCTAGAGCTTTAAATGCCCATTACACTGATAATGGACTTTTACCACGTTCTGCCCTAATCGATCTGCTTAATCCTTGGTATTGGTCAATTAATTTAATTAGCGGTCATCCCTTCATACAAGGATTAATATTTGCCGTAGCTATATTCTTTGCTTTAGCTATGTTATTCGGTTATCGTACTAGACTAGCAACTATTGCCAGTTGGGCATTAATTATCTCCCTAAATAATCGTAATCCAGCATTAATTTTTGCGGCAGATCATGTTTTGCTGGCAATGCTTTTTTGGTCGATGTTTTTACCATTAGGTGCTTGTTATTCAATAGATAGTGCCCTTAATTCTTCCAGTAATCCTTTACCGAAAAGAGTATGTAGTGGAGCCACTTTAGCTTTTGTAATTCAACTTTGTTATATCTATATTTGGTCGGCAGCTTTTAAAACAAAAAGTGATATTTGGTGGCCTGATGGAGATGCGGTTTATTACTCATTAAGTTTTGACCAATATGCCACAGTATTTGCTCAATTTTTATTGAGTTTTCCCGAACAAATTTTAAAATTACTGACTATTTCTGCACTTATTTTTGAGTGGGTTGGTCCGTTAATAATATTTATCCCTTTTCGGAATACTTTATTTCGCTGCATAGCAATTATTTCTTTTGTTTTATTACATATTGGTTTTGAACTATGTTTTCACCTGGGAATTTTAAGTTATCTAAGTATGTTTAATTGGTTGGCATTAACACCTAGTTTAATTTGGGATAAAGCAGAACAAAAAATAGAAAATCAACAACGTCAAGGATTAACCATTTATTACGATGCTGATTGTGGTTTTTGTAAAAAAGTAGTTTATTTATTGCGTACCTTCTTAATTTTACCGAAAACCCCTTTATTCAAAGCACAAGATTATCCATCTATTTATGAGGATATGTTAGCTGAAAATTCTTGGGTCGTAGAAGATTGGCAACAAAATCGTTACTTCAAATGGGAAGGAATAATTTATGTAGTAAGTCTATCTCCTTTATTTCGTTTTATTGTACCTATATTAAAATGGCAACCTATAAAATCTTTAGGTACTAAAATTTATGAAACAATTGCTTCTAATCGTCAATTTGCAGGCAAGTTTACTGCACCCTTGAAATTTCGACCAATTGAAGTTTGCCCTTCCTTAATTTTCAACATTATTACTATTACTTTAATTCTACTTACTACTATGTGGAATTTTCAAAGTTTTGTCAAACAAACTTATCTTTGGCGAAAAGAGAAAAAAAATGATTGGATTACAGCTAGTTATCAACTACTAAATAGACGAACCCTTCAATATATTCATCCTATTGGTTACATGACTCGCTTAGATCAATCATGGAGTATTTTTGCTCCGGCACCACCTAGAGATGATGGTTGGCACATTATTGAAGGTAAATTAAAAGATGGAAGTACCGTTAATGTTTTAGCAGAAGGGAAACCAATTAGTTGGGATAAACCAAATATTAAACAGCGCCAAGAACTTTATGACACAATTCAATGGCGAGTTTATTTTATTACTCTTAATCGTGCAGTGGGAAAAACATTATATCCTCATTATGCAGCTTATCTTTGTCGTCAATGGAATTCTACTCATCAAGGTAAAAAACAATTAGATGGTTTTATTATTTACTACATGGATGAAAGAACTGTACCTCCTGATGAAATACAGACAGTTGAGAAAACAGTTCATTATGAAAAATCTTGTTCAAATAATAGCTAATAGTTAATAGCGCTCGACTAAGCTAATAAATATGTAAGTTATACCAAATTAACACGAAGATAGTTACAGTAAAATGAGTAAAAAACTTTTAAGAAATTTGTGGCAGATAACAAGGGAACAAATGCAGTTATATCCTTGATCGAAACACAAATCTCTACTTGACAAATCTCAAGCTAAATCAATTAGATAGCCATTTTATTCTCAGACAAAAGAAATAGTCTGAATTGATACCTCCTAACTCCTAACAGCCCAATACTTTGTAGCAATATCAATATCTTTTAAAACTGCTATAACATCAATATCAAAAATAAAAATGAACAATCAAACAGCTATTTCCTTTAATCATGTCAATAAAATTTTCGCTAATGGCACTGTTGCTTTACAAGACATGAACTTAACAATTAACGAAGAGGAATTTGTAACTATTGTCGGACCCTCTGGCTGTGGTAAAAGTACAGTATTGCGATTAATAGCAGAATTAAGCCAAGTTAGTTCAGGCAATATTGAATCAAATATAAATAAGGATAAAAATGAATTGGCTTTTGTATTTCAAGAACCAGCATTAATGCCTTGGTCTCATGTCATTGATAATGTACATTTACCTCTAAAATTAACAGGAAAATCTCTCAGAGAATCTCGCACAATAGTACAAGAAGCAATTAATTTAGTAGGATTAGATGGTTTTGAACGTTCTTATCCACGACAATTATCAGGTGGGATGAAAATGCGAGTTTCTATTGCTAGAGCATTAGTAACTCAGCCAAGAATTGTTTTGATGGATGAACCTTTTGGTGCTTTGGATGAAATGACTCGTAGTAAATTAAATACCGATTTACTAGAAATATGGCAACAACGAAATTCGACGATAGTTTTTGTTACTCATAATATTTATGAAGCGGTGTATTTATCCCAACGAGTAATTGTTATGGCTGCCCGCCCTGGTAGGGTAGTAGCAGATGTAAAAATAGATGTTACCTATCCACGCCCTGAAGATTTCCGAATGTCGCAGTTATGCAATGAATATTGTCGGGAAATTTCTAATTATTTGGAGAAGGCGGCATTGGGTTATTAGAGCTGAAGTAAGAAGGAAGAAGGAAGAAGGTTGATATTCCTTTGTTTCTGTTATTATATAATTCTTAACCTATACTTAAACACAGGGCTGTTTAATTTTAAACTGTGCCATTTTATATATTTACGCAACCATGTTATTTCAAACTTTAGGGAATTTATCTTTTGCTGCCTGAAAATCAATAAATTCATTGCCAAAATATAGAATTAAATGACCCTGACTTAAACACCTATTATCTATCAGCAGAATTTCTCAATTTTTGCCATATAGTTTGAGTTTTTTGGGATAGTTGCAGGAATTTATCAATTTCCCCAATGGCAAAATTCCCACCTTTAACAAATTCCGTTGAGCAATTTTTCTCGACTTTAGCTTTGGGAAATATAAGTCGTAAAATTATTGGCAGAATTTCTCAATTTTTGCCATCTAGCTTTTGGGGATAGTTGCTGGAATTTATGAATTTCCCCAATGGCAAAATTCAAACATTCAACAAACTCTGTTAAGCAATTTTTCTCGACTTTAGCTTTGGGAAATATAAGTCGTAAAATTATTGGCAGAATTTCCCAATTTTTGCCATCTAGCTATGAGGGATAGTTGCAGGAATTTGTTATTGAAGAAATCCGAAAATTCCCACCTTTAACAAACTCTACAGAGAAAATTTTCTCAACTTTAGCTTCGGTAAATATAAGTCGTAAAATTATTGGCAGAATTTCTCAATTTTTGCCATCTAGCTCTAGCTTTTTGGGATAGTTGCAGGAATTTATCAATTTCCCAAATGGCAAAATTCCCACCTTCAACAAATTCCGTTGAGCAATTTTTCTCGACTTTAGCTTTGGGAAATATAAGTCGGAAAATTATCCAAATACTTTTCAACCAGTATGCGAGTGTAACTATTCAAAGGAAAATCAAAAGCAACTTCAGGAGTTACCCACTCCCACCGGACAATTTCTTCATTCGGCACAACATCTTCGGAATCTGAAACTGCCCAATAATTAACCATGACAAAATGTGCTTCCTTGTAAAATTGAGGATCGAGTATTGCCTCGTGCAACATTGCAAAGCGGATATCAGTTAATTTCAAACCCACTTCTTCCATAAATTCCCGCGCCACAGCAACCTCTAAACTTTCTCCCCACTCAACCTTTCCCCCAGGCACTCCCCATGTACCCTTCCATTTCGTAGTCTCAACAATTAATATCCGACCAGAAGACCCCTTAACTAAAGCACCAACTGTTACAAGTGGAAACTCTGGCTTAACTGCTGACTTTTCCATATCTTCCCTGCTTAATGTCACATTATTCAGAGAAACTATAGCATTTCGGTGTTGAAGTATGAGTCTGGATTATAGAACCCCTAAACGTATCTTTGTAAATATTAGGTAGGGGCAAACGGCCGTTTGCCCCGACAGGAGTCACCGAGTCTGGAGACAGGAGTCAGGAGGTAAGAGCTAAGAGGGAAGATTTGGGGAGAGGCAATACAAAAAAATTCAACACTCCAGAGCAGATTTTTACTCAAAATTGATGCGCGAGAAGACTTGACTATGGTAATTATATAGATATCAAATGGGTTCTATAGAAGTCAAAAACAATTTCAATCACGCTTTTAGGCTATCTTTCTAGCAGCTTGAAAATATGATGGCTAGTAGAGTGCCATCAAAATTTTGGTAAATAGAGGTTAGGACTTATAGAATAGCTGTTTGCGTAGCACTCCCCAGGAGAAACGATGGAATATAGCAGTCGAAGGAAAGGGCGGGGACATATCAAAAACTTAAAACTCAGACAATGCCAGATTTTTCCTTCTTCTTTCTTTCTTCTGCTATATCAATAATCAATATTCTGCCTCTTGCCTTCTGCTCTATTTTTCAATCGGCACATTAGGTAAACGACTCCACTCATTCCACGAACTATCATAATTCCGAACCTTGGGATAACCAAGTAAATATTTCAAAACAAACCAGATGTACCCCGATCGCCCACCAATTGTACAGTAGGGAAACACTTCCCGATCTGAGGTAATACCATAACTACTGTAGAGCGTCTGTAACTCATCAAATGATTTAAAGGTTCCATCTTCGTTTAGCGTCAGTATATGTTCAACATGAATAGAGCTGGGAATATGTCCTGCACGTTCCGAACCTTCTGGTGGCTTCATTGAAAAGTATTCGCCTTGGTATTCTTGAATAGTACGAACATCTAGTATAACTATATCGGGACGACCAATTGATAACTTAACCTCCTCATGCAATACTCGTAGATTTTTATCAATTGGTTTTGCCCGGTACTCAGTCGGTGCGAAAGTTGATAATTCTGCTGTGACTGGACGACCTTCTGACATCCACTTTTGATGCCCGCCGTTCAAAACTCGTACATCTTGATGTCCAAACAATTTTAATAGCCAGAAGATAAAGCCTCCGACTCCAGGTTCGCTGCCATAGGCAACAACAGTCGTCTCATTGGTAATGCCAGACTTTGAAAGTAACTTCTCCATAGCAGTTATATCAAGATTTATTTGGAGATCCGGCAGCAACAGGTCAGCAATATTCCAGAAAATTGCACCAGGAATATGATCGTTCCTGTCTGGCTGTGGACTCATCTCAACCTCCACTACACGGACCTGAGAATTATTGAGATGCTCTGCCAGCCATTGTGTGTCAATTAGAACTTCAGGATAAGCATAATTAGTCATTTGTTTCTCCTATCAACAATCCTGAATCCAGATTAAAGTTGACCACTTCTCTGGGTATAGACCTCGATCGGGTACACTTTACAGCGCTATGCGCAAGTCAGAAGTCAGAAGTTAGAAGTAATCCCTGACTGAGTTTGAGTGTTTATAATTGCCCTAACCTATTTGCGTAGTGCTATAAAGAAAAAACTCATAACATTTCTCAAAAATTTTTCTACATTTTATTGAGCAAAGGAGTAGGGGAGTGGGGGAGAAGTAAACATAAGAATAATTAACATTAACTCGGCTCAAATTAGCAAAAAAGTTAAATGAGTTCTAAACACTAAATATTTCAAACAAACTTTATAGTTTTTGTTCATTATAGATAGATAAATATATTGTATTTGCGTAAGTCCTGATGGAAATTTCTTTGTCAGCTTTATTCCAAGCGATCGCTCAAGCGGAGGATGAACAAGAACTAAGGCAAACAATTATGGCCAAAATAGGTGATTATTTTGCTGCCAAACGTTGGGGGCTGACTTTTTTAGACCAGCTTCCTGCCATTGATGAGCATACCCCAGCTATGATTAAACTAGCTATGTCGCTAGACCATAATCCTGTTTTGCGCTATGTGGTTAAACGCCATGCTGCTGTCCATGACGAAGTAATGTTACCTCCTGGGGTTTGGCAGAGGATTTGTCCTCGTATGGATCATGGACACGTAATGCTTGGTCCGATTATTAGTGATGGTCAACTTGTGGGTGGCATTGCTTTTACGCGTCATCGTAATAACCCTGCTTTTAATGCAGATAATCTGGCAGATCTAAATGCGCTTTGTCTCCATCTTTCTACAAAACTAGCGGTACTGCGCTCGAAATCTTTTGCCTTTGAGATGAATTGTTCTAACATAACGCCACGGGAAGCACAAATTGCAGAATTGGTCGCCAGAGGATTTACCAATGCAAAGATTGGAGAAACTTTGTGGATTACAGAAAATTCAGTAAAACAAGCTTTGAAGCGGATGTTTCGTAAACTTGAAGTTTCGTCACGGGCTGAAATGGTAG
>JBARXI010000013.1:0-3532 GCA_049647275.1 Microcoleaceae cyanobacterium | reverse complement strand
ATTTCATTCTAGATTTTGGCAATGAATTTATTTACTTTCAGGAAACGAAAGATAAAATCCCTAAAGCTTGAAATAACGTAGTTTCGTAAATACAGAAAATGGCACAGTTTAGAATGAAATAGCCCTGGGTGGTAGGAAAGAGATTGGGGTAGATTTAGCTAATTTGAGAAAATCTAATTTCAATCTGTTTTAGCTTACTCCTACTTAATAATTAAAATAGTCATCAAGCATAGCATTACTTTTGCTAAATGGTATAAAACTTGCCACCTACAATTGACCTAGACCAGACATTTACCACTCAGATAGAATAAATTATCCTTGCTTCAAAAGATTGGTACTTTGAAAATAGTAAAAATATCATAACTGTTCCCTGTGCCCAGCTCCGGTGTTACCATCTCCGGTGTACCCAGCTCCGGTATTACCTGTTTTATACTACTTATTTACCAGTACAAAAATATTTAACCTAAATATAAACTAAATTCAAAAAAGTTGTTATAAAATCATTTAATCTATTCATAGAAAGCTAGAAAATAACAAAATGAAAAAATTACTTATAACTTTTACCAGTTTATTGCTCGCTGGTTTAGTCACTACAATTAATTCCAATCTAAAGATAGGTAATGTCATTGCCCTAGAACTAAATAATAACATATCTAATTTGAAGGCTGAAGTTGTTTCTCCAGGTATGCGTACTGAAGATGAATATACCATTATCGGCCCGAAAAATTTACTCACTGGCTATGAACCAAAAAATCCCGATGGTACGATTAATGTTGTGGTAGAAATTCCCACTGGTACTCTGGCTAAATGGGAAGTCACGAAACCAGATGGCAAACTGGAGTGGGAGTTCAAAAATGGCTTGCCTCGAGTTGTCCAATATTTAGGCTATCCTGGTAATTATGGCATGATACCAAAATCACTTTTACTGAAAGAATTAGGTGGTGATGGCGACCCCCTGGATGTAATTGTTCTTGGTCCTGCTGTTCCCCGTGGATCTGTTGTGCCAGTAAAATTAATTGGGGTTCTCAAGCTCCTTGATGGTGGAGAACAAGATGATAAATTAATTGCAATAATGAAGGATACGCCTTTATATGAAGTTGATTCTATTGCTGATTTAGATAGTGAATTTCCTGGTGTTACAACTATTGTAAAAACATGGTTTGCTAATTATAAAGGACCGGGAGAAATAGAAGTTATAGGGTTAGCTGAAAAAGACGAAGCATTGGAAGTTTTTAATAGTGCTGTTGCAGCTTTTGCTGCGGAAAATTAGGTAAGTTTTTTTGAATCATAATTTTTGATATAACAATCCGTGCAAGATTTCTAAAAAACATCAAAATTAATAAACAATTTCAAATTTTTACCTCTGTTATCAATTTTAAAGAGGTAATTATCCATTATTCATTATCAATTAATGAAATATTGCCTAATTCTTGAGATATTCTTATACCAAATTCAAAAAGTAAGGCTACTCATCTTACCTCCTGACTACTGACTACTGGCTACTGACTACTCTAAACCAGAGTAGCTCAAGTTTATGAAATTGGTATTACATAACTGCGCCGAGGACTGCCATACCTCAATTTATCTTTAACACCAGCCCAAAAAAATCAACTTAATTTCAGACAACTTCTGTAATTTTTCCTGTTTTACTCAGATGAAAAACTGCCATTGCATCTAGTCCTGAGATTACATTAGCTACACAACAAATATCTGTAAAACTTCCAGAGATTAGTGATATTTGGTTCCGATAACTTTTGTGCAAATGACCGCAAACTACTAACTTTGGTTTCAACTCATCTACTAACATTCTCGCGTATTCATTCCCTACTAAATTGTAATAACCTCGGCTCCGGCGTTGTTGTTCAAATTCCTTAGCATCTGCTGGATTAATAATATTAGCAGGCCAGTCATGTAATAACAAAATATCTGTTGATTTGTAGTCTAGAGCTTGAATAATTTCTGATTCTGTAAAACCAATATATTCTTTATTAGAATAACTATTCATTTGAGAAATTTCAGGTCGGGAAACTCTAAAATTTTCCTCTTGATAAATACCAGAAACTCCCACAACTTTCAGACCTGCTAAAACTACCGAGCCTACTCTACCAAGATAATAGCAATTTTTAGTAATTTCCGTACCTGGATTAATTCGATCTAAAAATCCATAAGGTTCGTGATTACCACCAATAAACCAGATAGGCCAGGGAAAAATTGCTCTTTGTTGATAAAAATCAATAAAGTCTCCCAGTTTACGATATTTTGTAGGTCCATCCATAGTTGCTAAATCAGCTTGATTGCAAGGCTATGCCTAATTTCTTTGGACTCTTTTGTTTGATTGATAAAATTATCTAGTTCATCTATAATATTCATTTTTTGTCTTTTGAATGGTTCTGTTATTCTTACTATTATATTTGTTGCGACCTATTTAGGATTGCTATAGTTGATTAATCTTAATTTCATCTATAAGTAGGTACACACAATTAATTACACATACTCTAGAGCTGAAAAGCCTATATAGCATTTCTCGCTCTTGGTGAGATACACAAGTTTTAGATTTTTGGCAACAGCTCCGGAAGGGAATAGGCAACAGGCAACAGGGAATAGTGAATAATAAATAAGGAATAGAAAAAATAAGGAATAGAAAAAATACTTTACTTGATAAAGGATGAGAACCGCTATATTGAAAAAATTACAGGCAATAAAATTAGGTAATTAATTTTGTTAAGGCACTTAGCAATTCTATTTCAGTAGTCGTATTTTGATGATGCTTAGGAGTCACAGAGTCAGAATTCAGGTAGGGTCGCCGTCAGTAGGGGGACGTAGAGAATTTAACAGTTTTTCAGCTAATATTGACTGTTATAAAATTTTTCATAACCAATTTAGGATTGCTATATAGCAATTATCAAAAAGCGTGAGGTACAAAATTCGTTTGTTTTAGGCAATAGGCAATAGGAATAAAAAAGATAACTGTACCTCATTAGACATCTGGTGGAAAATAAATAAACCTTTTAATTAGAGCGGCTAAGAAAAGAAAATGTTACCATAAAAAATTCTTTTTCGTGCCTTTTTTGTAAAATTTTCTTGCCTTTTCCCTGTTCCCTGTTCCCTGTTCCCTGTTCCTGCAAAAAATCTATATATTTTTCCCAGATGTCTATTAACCTGAGAAACGCTATATGAGAATTTCATCAAAGTCGAATGTGGCTTTTTAGCTCACCTGAAGTTTTTCTAAAAATTGCTTTATTTGTTAACTTCCGAAATTGGATGAGAACTCAGTGTAGATTTTTGAGGGGATACTAATTTCACCACAAAGTTAAAATGAAATTTCAATCAATCTCACAATCTTTTTTTCGGAAAGTTGGAATAATAATCTGGTGTTTATTAGTTGGGATAATTATTTTTGTTGTGGGTTTACATCTGGTGGATTTTATTAATGGTTGGCAATTTCCATTGAAGGGAGTTATTGCTTTTTTTGCAGGTGGTGGACTGGCTTGTTTTTTGATTGATTGGCTAATTGCTAAACCTACAAAAAAAT
>JBARXI010000012.1:0-1627 GCA_049647275.1 Microcoleaceae cyanobacterium | reverse complement strand
TTCCCTGAAATTTGCCTAATACAAGTTGGTTATCTGGAAGTTATTCTATGTTTTACAGTCAGTTCAAATTATTACTCCTAATTTGTTAATTCAAGAGTTGACCAATTCGCCGTAAAATTCAAGTAATTTAGTAGGCAAATATTCAGTGTGAAAATTTATTATAATGTCCCTGAAATTTGCCCAATACAAGTTGGTTATGTGGAAGTTATTGTATGTTTTACAGTCAGTTTAAAACCATCAGCAGTGTGAAAACAGCCTTCAACCTAACGGTAGTTGAAGGCGGTCGCTTTATGCCAGAAATTGAAGCGATCGCTCCTTCCCCAACCCTCTATGGATATCTTCAAGAAAGTTTACCTATTGTTGCAACATCTGGAAGTGAAAAAGCGCGTTCTGAAGGTATTACAGCGCTTTTCACCAGAGTAAACCACAAGGTTAGCCTAAGATTGTATGGGGAGCAGTTGAGTCCCTACAACCTACAACCTACAACCTACAACCTACAACCTAACTTTTTAACTGTGGTTTACCCATCTGAAAACTGCTGTATTTACCCCATGCTTCTAGAAGTAAGACGACAGTTAGACCGTAAAGTTAGTCTCTTTTCTGGGGAAGAATTTAATGTCGATGAGTCAGTCGGGTTAAATGGGGTTTGTGATTTTTTGCTAACCCGCTCAACAGAAGTTTTAGAAATTGAAGCCCCTGCAGTTGTAGTCGTGGAAGCGAAGAAAACAGACCTAAAAACGGGTTTTGGTCAATGTATTGCTGAGATGGTTGCTGTTAAAAGGTTTAATGAAATGCAAAATCATCCCATTCCTACAATTTATGGTAGTGTGAGTAATGGGATTCAATGGCAGTTTTTGAAATTAGTTGAATCAATTCTGACCATAGACCTTAATGTGTATTCTTTACCACCAGTAGACTGAATTTTAGGTTATCTCGTGTGGATGACTAAAGAAAATTGAATGGAGAATAAAAATATGGAAACTCAATTAAATACTTCTGAAATTAACGAAAAGCAACAGCTATTACAAGACTATAATCCCGCACAAGAAGCTCTAATTATCTTGCAAAAAAACAACGGCAAACTTGACACTACTTTTGATGAACTTTGGCATAAAAAAAATACCCCACTAGAGACATTCTCTCCTGATGGTAAATCTTTCTGGCAAGTCACCCTTGATGTACTCCGTCAAGAGCTTTGTGGTGATGAAGGTTTTCGTGCCGATTTTAAAGAATATACAAAAAACCCAGGCAGCGCTCCTTTATTAACAGGATTAATAGTTTCTATAGTCACAATTTCCGGATTGCCTATCGACCCAGCGATCGCTACTATCATTGTTTTATACATCCTCAAAATCGGATTAAATATTTTCTGCGAATACACTGAAAAATCAAGTGCTTCCGATAATTAATTCTACTCATAATGTATAGAGGTGAAGATTCCTCAGAAAAATCCCAAAAATTTACCGAATAATGAAGGTTTAAACTCTCTCCTTTTAAGGAGAAAAAAGCGGTCGTTTCGCGGAGCGACATGTAAAGCGGAGCGAACCGTAGGGTGGGATGGCGTTTGCTAGCGCAAAGCTTCCGCTAACGCGTTTGCGATAGCATTCCGTAAGGAAAGCGTCCCGGA
>JBARXI010000011.1:0-8785 GCA_049647275.1 Microcoleaceae cyanobacterium | reverse complement strand
TATAGCAATCCTAAATGATTTGTGAAAAATTTAGATGTATTTATTTTGTCTTCTACCTACCACCTAATACCTAACACCTACCACCTACCACCACCAAAAATTTATAACTGAAATAGGATTGCTATATACAGACTAGAAAGATGATTTAACTCGGTTGGCTGCTTCTTCTGGTTTTCCAGAAAGTGGGAAAATTAACACACTATTAATATTAGAATTATTAACTAATTCGTCAAGGCGATGTAATTGCTGATCGGTAATACCAATACCGTCATATTGTTTGGCATAATTTAATTCTTCCTGAAAGTTATCTTCATTATAAGCTTGAATAAAGACTCGATCTACTAACCATTTTTCCCAGTCGGCAGCAAAATATTTTTTCGCCCAATAAGGATTATGATGACTAATATCAAAACTAACTGAATTGTTGGCTTTTTTCATTTCTGTTATCATCCGCTTAGTGAAATTTGTTAATTTACTTGTTCGGTCTACTTTTCCTGGCAATTCTGCATGATATCCTAGATAATCATCCCATTGAACGGCATCAATTTCTGGATATTTTTTGACAAATTCAACTAAAATATTGGTAAAGAAGTTAGCCACTGCTTCTACTTCTACGTCCAAGACATAATGCTCTATTCCATCATAGGTTTTATCCACTCCAGGAACTATCCATTTTTTGGCGATCGCTAAATCAAAAATTGGACTATTTTTATCGATTTTAATGCCTTTCTCAAAGTAAGCATGAACTTCCATTCCTTGTTGATGTGCTTCATCAATTAACCAGACTAACCATTGTTCGTTAAATTCATTGGGGCAACTATTTCTTCCTAGTATTTGTTGCATTACTTCACTTTTGTACATAGTACAACCATTTCCCCAAACCCCGTGAATTATGGTATTAAATCCTTGCTTTTTATAATAATGAACCCTTTCACGAATTGTTTTTTCATCCGCATTATTAGTCACATAATAACGACTTAAGTAAATTCCTCTAATTTCTTTTTTCTCCCAAGGAGTTAAAACTTTCTCGTTGAGGGAATTATTATTAGGTTTAACTGGATTAACAATCTTTTTTTCGGCAGCAGAAGTAGGTAATGGTGATTCAGTCTTAGGTAAGTCTGGTGAATTTTTGACTATTTCTGGAGATGATGAAGATGATTCGGTTTTAGTTAAGTCGGTTTCTTTTGATTTTAAAAAAGTTTCTTGTTCGGTTGATGTCTCTTCCGATTTAAAACTGGGAATAGGCAGATTAGGAAACTTATCTTGGAGCCAAGAAACTACTGAATTATTAGATACGAATTTAGACAAATCGAACTGATTTTTCTGGATAAACCACCAGTAACTTCCACCTAAAATCATCAAAAAAATCATAATTTCTACTAAACAACCTGAATCGAAAAGGCGAGAAGAATTATCCTTTTTTTTAGACATAGTAAAATATTAATAAATTTAGATGAGATTTTTTGATTTAGTTAATCTCAATCTAATTTAACCCTCCAGAATAACTACACGCTAAAATCATTGTTGTTACTATAGCGTTTCTCGGACTCATAAGGTACACTTCATATCTCGATCTTATTTTACACAGGAAAAAAGAGAAAATTTACTGTACCTCACAAGTATGAGAATTGCTATAAATAAATACAACTTCTAATTGAAATATTTCGGATTTTTTCTCAAATCAGCTATGAGAGTATCTATTTCAAGTTCTAATGAAAATTAAGGCTTCACACCTTATACTAAATATCAAAATTGTTGCTGCATCGGTTAAAGGTTTGTGGGTGTGGGTTGCAGGGAAAAAACATCAATCGTATATCTTTAATATTCCATTATTCGTTGAGAAAATTACTATATAATTAAAGTAGTCATCAAATATAGCACTACTTTTACAAAATGGTATTACACTAAGTTGAATTTACTTGAAGATACAAATTAGAATATACTTTTTGCCTATTATCCTCCCTATAGCTTTCAACAATTAACAATTAATAAGTAACAATTACCTCTCCTTAAAACGGATAGAATTGACTAAAAGGATTTTTTTCTTTTCTCTTGGTAAGCCGACAGTGGCGCAGCCAAGGAGAGGCTTTAAACTTTAATTAGGGTTTGCTTAATAATTGTTTTTGTCGAGTGTAAGAGTCAGGAGTCAGGAGGAATGGAGTTAGGAGGAATGGAGATTAAAGAGGATGTTTGAGGAATAATTGTCTGAATTTTTTCAGCTCTTGTTGGCTTAAAATGCTAGTATCTTGAGCTTTTGCTCCTAAAAGGCTAAAGCCTTTCTAGAAGCAATTTTAAATCTATATAATTACCATTAGTAAGTATTTTAAGCATCAGTTTTGAGGGAAAAATTAGCCCTCAAATTGAATTTTTCCGTATTGCCTCTCCCCACATCTTACCTCCTAACTCCTGTCTCCTTTCGGGGCGTTAACGATAGTTATGCGTAAGCTAACGGCCGTTTTGCTGACGCAAAGCTCCGCTAATGGCTATCGCCGACATGAAACGCCCCTACTTAATATTGACAAAGATACCAAATGGGTTCTATCTGTCAATCCTTTTAGACTTAATCCGCAGGCCCTAATTATTCGGTAAATATTTTATAGAAAAAACATGGGCAGTTATAAAATTAGGAGAAATGCTACTCTTTTATAGCATTACTCCTGACTACTGATTACTGATTCTTTAATATAACTATCTTGATTGAATTTGGTATATAGAATATCTTGATCAAACCTTGATAAAAACCATATTTAATGTCTATTTAACTTAACATAGAGCGATAAAGGGGCTGATTTTTTACTCTTTCTATCCAGTTTTGGATGGCTGGAAATTGGTTTAAATTAAATCCTCCTTCATTGGCAACATGAGTATAAGCAAATAAACAAATATCAGCAATACTGTACCGCTCACCAACAAAAAATTGATGATTTTCTAAATGTTTTTCCATCACGCCCAAAGCAGCATAACCTCCTGGTTGTTTTTGCTGAATTTCTGTTTTATATTCCTCTGCTTTTCCCAAAATACTTATCCAGTAGCGGGAGGTAGCAATATAAGGTTCATGACTATATTGTTCAAAAAATAACCATTGCATAATTTGAGCTTGTTCCCATTTATCCGTGGGAAAAAATTTTGTTTCTTGACTTAGATAAAACATAATTGCATTTGATTCAGATAAAAATTTTCCTGGTTCTATTTCTAAAACTGGTATTCTACCATTAGGATTTTTTTGCAAAAATTCTGGGGTGCGACTTTCCCCTTTTGTAATATCAATTTCGATTCGTTCAAAAGGGATTTCTAACTGAGTTAATAGTATACGGATTTTATAGCAGTTACCAGAGTTGGAAAATTCGTATAGTTTGAACATTTTGATTTTTTAGGAATAGTAGTTACAGCAGTTTTCTAAGTTATGAAATACATATATTGACGATTTGAGGGTGATGGGGTGATGGGAAACAAGTAAAAAATATTTACCCTGTTAAAATTCCGGTTATTGTACCTCACGGGCAACGGAAAGCGCTGTATTTAAATAAATGTTAGGTTTTAAGTCGAGCGCAGTAGGAATAATATTATGTCCGTTTAATTCTCTGCAAGTACTTGTGGAAAATAACCTGTACCTTTTTCGCTGCATGGGAGCTGGGAGAAAGAGATATAATACTAAATCTTGACCGCCACGCTCCACTATTGCTCCGCAACGCTAAGGCGAACGTTGCTTGGGCGAGTGCTATATTTTATTAGCAGCACCGGAACTGGGAGTAGGGAGCAAGGAGAGAATAAATTAAGAATAAGATATTTTCACTTCATGCCGGTAATCGTTAAAAAAATGACTAAACTTTACTTATTACTTAATAACTGAAGTATTGAGTAATTTAAGCATTATTTGGGGTAATTGACATAATAGAAATAGTAAATAGCCAATTAATTTGGTTTGACTGCTTATGAACAGTTAAAAGATAAAAATATTGCCTTCGATTTATCTTTAAGTCCCCCATTTTTCAATATTTATCCCCTTTTTAGAAGTCTCCACCCTTAAAAAATGGAGTTAGGGGGGAGCGACGTTTATTGCAAGTGATTCACCGGACATTATATAAGGTGGGAATATCAACTCTTTCTACCTAAAATTTACAATCTAAACCTTTTGTATTAGATCGATTTTGATTCATTAATTATTCTCATTCTAAAAATTAACAAATAATTTACCGAATAATTAAGGTATCAAGCTTTTACGTATCAAGGAGAAAAAATCAAAAAAATCCTTTTAGTCAATTCGATCAATTTTCAGTCAAGGTAATTATTTAATTCCTACTCCACTCTTTTAGTTTTCGCCTCATAATTTCTTGTATTTGCTGTTGTACTGTTTCAATAGTCAGATTAGCATCTATTCGCACTATCAACGAATTGCTTTTAGCCAACTCTTGATATCCTTGTTTTACCCGTCGATGAAACTCAATATCTGCTTGTTCCATCCTGTCAATTTCCCCCCGATTTTTAGCTCTAGCCAAACCAATCTCAACATCAATATCTAACCATAAAGTTAAATCACTTTTCAATTCACCTGTAGCAATATGATTAAGTTGTTGGATTAACTCTAAATCTAAACCACGACCATAACCTTGATAAGCAATAGTCGAGTCAGTAAAGCGATCGCACAAAACTATGGCCCCTCTTTCTAAATGGGGCTTAATTAAGGTTTCAATATGTTGAGCCCTATCTGCTGCATATAATAATAATTCGGCCCGTTCTTGAATTGATTCTCCAGACACATCTGCATCTAAAAGTAATCCTCGTAAAGCCTTACCTAGTTTTGTTCCTCCCGGTTCTCGTGTTAAAATGACTTGCAAATCTAGAGATTTTGACAAAAATGGGGTAGACTGCCCTTTTTCTAATAACCAATTTTGTAAAAGTTGAATTTGGGTAGTTTTACCCCCTCCTTCTACACCTTCAAATACTATTAATTTACCGTTCATTGGCAGAAATTATCATTTATAATTAACTATCTTTTTGGGAGATTTGCTGATGATTATTAACTAATTCATAAGCTAAACTTTAGGTATTATAACCTAATATAAGAGTCCTATTTAAGTTGTGAGTTTTTGGGCTAGTAGACTTCGGCGGGAATATACTTACCAATATGTAGCTAGATTTGAAGACCAAAAAAACTTTAAAATGGTAACCTTCGGCTCAAAATTATTGAAGTAATTATCAAAGGTAGACAAATTCACGCCCTCGTCTACTAGGTAGAATCTGCAATAAATACACCGCAATTTATCACAACCAATGTAGCAGTTTTATAGCAATTTTAAATCATTTGTAAAAAATTAAAAAATAGAGCGACAATCTGAAAGTTTTATCCCTATTCTATTTTGCCAGATATTTTGAGGTCGATACGCCGAGGACTACTATATAATATATCAATTTTGCTTAAGTTAGTAGACTGATGACAAAAGTAAAAATCAATAATTTTCTGTTTGATTGTTCTGATTTTATTTTTCCTATTGCCTATTGTCTTTTCCATGTTCCCTAGTTCTGCACTAAGTCTAGTATTTGAAATTAACTTTTATACTGATTTCAGGAGATTCGATATTAATTTTTTTTTTGCTATTAGACATAATTTTCGGTTATTGGAGTTATTTATGGCTCGCTATACAGGTTTATTTACTGTTGCTGTCGATGTAGAAAATATGCCGTTAATTCTGACAGAAATGTTAGATTATTGTGGTTGTAAAATGGTTTATAATCGAGGATACTATTTAATGGCTAGTGAGATTCCTGGTCAAGTTTCTGTATCTCAACTGGTGACTATAGAAATAACTTTGGAAACTGCAAATACTACTACTGAAAAGAAGCGGATAAATCTAGTTGTTCAGAATGAAGAACTTCCTTTTAAATCGGATAATCATTGCCGTAAAATATTTGTTTTGTTAAGTCGCTTAATTGCTGGAAATCCTAATTGGAAACTTTTGTCAAGTATTTTTTGAGGCATTGTTGATTTGTGAAAAAGTGGAATAATTTATGATTTAGGATTGGTTGATTTTTTTCACATTCAAAAGATTGTCAAAAAATCAAAACTAAGGGCAGGTTTTGTATTTCAACTCTTGATTTATACTGAAATTAAGATACAAAACCCACCTTGATTTTACAATCAAAATTTCCTGCGCAATAACAGGGAATTTGTGACAACACTTACCGAACTAAATGCCATGAATGCACCAGCAGCACCAGGATTAAGAATAATCCCAAAACTTGGCAACAAAACACCCGCAGCTACAGGAATACCAATAATATTGTAGGCAAACGCCCAAAACAGATTTTGACGAATTTTGTTGAAAGTACTACGACTGAGTTTAATTGACTCCACCACATCCATCAACTTATCCTGCATCAACACAATATCCGCAGCTTCCACCGCCACATCTGTACCTGCTTGCATCCCAATACCCACATTTGCTTGAGCTAAAGCCGGAGCATCATTAATACCATCTCCAACCATTGCTACTTTTTCGCCTTTTGACTGCAAAAGAGCGATCGCCTCTGCTTTTCCAGATGGTGCGACCTCTGCCAAAATATCCTTTGAATTTATATTCAACTGTTGGCCAATAGTTTTGGCAACAGAAAAGCGGTCGCCAGTTAACAACATCACTCTTAAACCCATCGCCTGCAAACGCTTAACTGTTGTCTTGGCATCATCCCGCAGTACATCACTAATACCGATGACTCCAAGCAACACTCCCTCCACTGCAACATAAACTGTTGTTTTGTCTGTGAAAGTGGGAATATTTTCAATGTCAACTACAACGTCATAGTTTTTCAACCATTCCAAATTTCCGACTAAAGCAGGTTTACCATCCACAACGGCAGATATTCCTAAACCAGGCTCGGTTTGAAAATCTGTTGCTGGCAGTAAAGATAAACCCTCTTGCTCTGCTTTTTGTAAAATTGCCTCTGCCAAAGGATGACTTGCACCACTTTCCACAGTAGCAGCAACCTGTAACAACCATTGGGGGTTATCGCCGAAAATATCGGTAACGGTGGGATGACCTGTAGTCAATGTTCCAGTTTTGTCAAACACAATAGTATCCAACTCATGTACCTTTTCCAGCACATCCCCACCTTTGATTAATAAACCTCTTTCTGCACCAACTCCCGAACCTACTAATATTGCCGTGGGTGTCGCCAAACCTAAAGCACAAGGGCAAGCAATAACTAAAACAGCGATCGTTAATTTCAAACTCAAAAGTAGTGGGGAAGTCGAATGTGTCATCATCATCCCTTCATGGTCGGTCATCTGCAAAACACTAGGCCAGATATTAGTGCCAGCAAAATACCAAAACAGGAAAGTTACCGAAGCGATAGTCATTACACCATAAGTAAAATATCCTGCCACCGTATCCGCCAAATTTTGAATGGGTGCTTTGCGGGTTTGGGCAGTTTCGACTAATTTGACAATTTGAGCTAATGTAGTTTCCGAACCCGTGCGAGTTGTCTGCATAACTATAGCGCCAGATTTATTAATAGTTCCCGCAGCCACATTAGCACCACATTCCTTAACTACTGGCATCGACTCCCCGGTCAACATTGATTCATCTACTGTTGTTTTGCCGTTGCATATTTCCCCATCCACGGGAAATTTTTCCCCAGGCAATACTTGTAGATATTCTCCGACTTTGACTCGTGAAGCCGGAATTTCTACAGACTCAGAAGAATTATTTTCGCGGTCTGGTGGGGGAACTAAACGTGCTGTGGCAGGTTGGAGCGCTATTAATGATTGGAGGGTAGATGCGGCTCGATATCTGGCTTGTTGTTCGAGAGTTTTGCCCAGAAGGATGAAACCAAGAATCATTACAGGTTCGTCAAAAAAGCATTCCCACCCTAACTGGGGAAATACTAGGGCGACAATACTTGCAGTGTAGGCTGTAGTTGCACCCAAACCGACTAAAGTGTTCATATTGGGGGCGTTGCGCCAGAGACTGCGGATACCGTCGATGATAATTTCGCGCCCTGGTAGTAATAAGGCGAGAGTTGCTAATGCTGCATGAAACCAAATATTGCCCAGAATGGGAATTTCTACGCCGATAAAATGCCCCAAATGTCCGAGACCTGAGAGAATAATTAGGAAGGCAGCGATCGCTATCCGTCTAATTTGTTGTTGAATTTCTTGGCGATGGCGTTGGGCTTGTTTTTGGGCTGCGTCTGTTTCGGATGTGCCGAGGCGTGGTTGAGTGGGGAAGCCGTTATTTGTGAGTTTTTGGGCGAGGTTTTCTGGGTCGATAACTCCTGTTTCACATTCGACGGTTGCGACTTCGGTTGCCAGGTTGACGCGGGCGGAGATAACGCCTGTTTGTTGGGTGAGTTGCCGTTCGACTGCTTTGACGCATCCGGCACATTTCATCCCACTGACATCAAGGGTGATGGTTTCTGGTGAGGAATGATTAATTGTTGTTGTTTCTGGTTTCGGGGCAACTTGCATAAATTTTTCTCTACTAATTTCAGGACTTACGCAAAATTCTCTTTATATTTTATTTATTTATACCAGGACTTACGCAGAACAATCGATTAAACACTATCCGTAGGGTGAGCAAAGTTTTGTCCACCCTACCCGTGGAGTTGCTGCGTAAGTCCTATATACGTCATATAGTAGCTAAAATGGTGCCCTGCGACGGACTGTTAAATACCTTTGAAAGCTTATATTTTAGCCGTCTAACACACCCTACTGGACTGACACAGCTAAAATGGTGTAATAAGCGTAGGTTGGGTTGACCAAAGGAAACCCAACAATAATCAGGCTTTGTTG
>JBARXI010000010.1:0-2620 GCA_049647275.1 Microcoleaceae cyanobacterium | reverse complement strand
GGTACACTTTTTTTTGATTTTAGGAGATAGGAAACGCCAGAATAGGAAAAAAATACTGTATGTCATTAATATTATATGAGAATTCCTATAGGATTTTTCAATGATCTTTAAACTTCTCAGTTTTTTTCTTGTCAAATCAAGCTTTCTACCTCTTTCTTCTGTAGCCTTTTACTTCTAATTTTTTGCTTTTTCCGCTAATAAATTAAGTCTGTTTACAATCTAGATAAAAATGCTATATAGCAATGCTTTTTTGGTTGTGAAAAAAAACTCTTTTCTGCAATTAGGGAAAAGGTAAAAAGCATAAGAGTTTTAGGATTTTTATCTAACCCATGGATTTTCTGCAAATCATTTAGGATTGTTATCTGAATGAGATTAAATACTAATTTCAAAATCAATTAAGACATTTTTTTTATACTAGTTGTAATTGGATTGATGATTTTATGGTATCTATGGTATCTATTGATGAGATTAAAATATATCAGATGTTGTTAGATAATTTTTCCAATGGTAAGTATGGTTAAATGGAAGCAGTTTGGATTATTTACTATTTTGGGGCTAATACTGACTATTTTGCTGAGTTGTAGCACTCCAACTTCCAATTCTGGAACTACAGAAAATCAAGAAATTGAGTTCTGGACTATACAGCTTCAACCTCAGTTTACCAATTATTTCAATCAGTTAATTGCTGAGTTTGAAAATGATAATCCGGGATTATCAGTACGATGGGTTGATGTTCCTTGGTCAGCTATGGAAAAGAAAATTCAGAGTGCTATTTTAACGAAAACTCTTCCTGATGTTGTTAATCTTAACTCAAATTTTGCATATTTATTGGCTAAATCTAATGCTTGGTTAAATTTGGATACTATCTTATCAGATTCAGTCAAAAATCAATATTTACCCCATCTTTGGAAAGCTAGTACAATTAATAGTAAAAGTTTTGGTATTCCTTGGTATGCTACTACTAATATAACGATTTATAATTCTGAGCTATTTAAACAGGCAGGTGTCGATCGGCCTCCGGGAACTTATACAGAGTTGGCTGAGGTGGCTAGGCAAATAAAAGATACAACGGGTAAGTACGCATTTTTTACTTCTTTTTTGTCTGATGGTTCGTCAGAGGTACTAGAATCTTTTGGGAAGATGGGAGTTAAATTGCTTGATGCTCAGGGAAAGGCGACTTTTAATACTCCCGCAGGTGAGGCGGTATTTAAGTATTGGGTTGATTTATATCGAGATGGGTTATTACCGACGGAAGTTTTGAGCCAAGGGATTGAAGGTGGTATTGATTTTTATCAGGATGGGGAAACTGCTATGCTGTTTTCTGGCCCAGAATTGATGGCAGCGGTGGCGGAAAATGCACCGGAAGTTGGGGAAGTATCAACACCTGGGTCTCAAATTACAGGTAAGACTGGTAAGAAGGCTGTAATTTTGATGAATTTGGCTATTTCTGCCAATACTAAATTACCAGATATGGCTTTGAAATTTGCCCTATTTATTACTAATTATGAAAATCAATTAGCTTTTGGGCGGGAGGCTAATGTTTTACCTTCAATAACTAAGGCATTAGAAAATAGTTACTTTAACAATATTAATTCTGATGCTTCTGCTCAAGAGCGGGCGCGAATTATTAGTGCCGAGCAAATGCTCAAGGCGGAAGTTTTGCTCCCACCTGTTAAAGATTTGAGTCTGTTAAAACAAAGTATTTATGAAAATTTACAGTCGGCTATGTTGGGAGAGAAAACGGTTGAGCTGGCGATCGCTGATGCTGCATCGGCATGGAATCAAAAGTAATTTTTTATTTCAAAAGTTTCACTTTGAATTTTTATTAATTATTGATAATAATAAAAATTCCGAGCTATTTAAGTGATTACTAATTTAAAACTAGTAGTCTGTAAACTTTTAAGTTATGGATATATATTTGTAATTTTTGTTGTTGGGGTAATGCTTTTTGGGATTGGCTACCCCTCAAAACTATAGGAATCTTACTAAATAGGTTGTGAAAAATTTTAGAACAGTCAATATAGCATTTCTCGCTCTTGGTGAGATACACAAGTTTTAGATTTTTGGCAACAGCTCCAGAAGGCAACAGCTCATCTGCTCCGGAAGAGAATAGGGAATAAGAAATAGAAAAAATACTGTTCTTCATAAAGGATTAGAACCGCTATATTTTCTATATAGCATTACCTGAGGAGGTGACTCCTAACCACCACTAAAATATTACAACTGAAATAGGATTGCTATATTATAAATAATGATTATTGTTCATTTTTTAAGTACAATTATAGCATTTATTACATTATTGAGATACAGAAGTTTTAGATTTTTGGCAACAGCTCCGGAATGGAATAAGAAATAAGGAATAAGAAATAAGAAATAGAAAAAATACTGTTCTTCATAAAGGATTAGAACCGCTATATTTTCTATATAGCATTTTCAAGGAACCGCGAGGTACACTTGTTTCTCTTCTTTTGTGTTAAAGTCTTCCCTGTTAAGGTGTTCCCTAAAACCTAGAACTTTGTACCTCGCCAGTATAAAAATTGCTATAGCAATTCTATGATAATTTTTCAAAAATCTGAAAATAGATAAACAGTTTGAAACTCTTATATCAGGTCTGTATAAT
>JBARXI010000009.1:0-4569 GCA_049647275.1 Microcoleaceae cyanobacterium | reverse complement strand
CTATCGATCGGATGCAGTAATTGATTAAATAATAGATATCTCCAGAAAAGAGGGAGTAGGGAGTAGGGATTAGTGGGAAATAATTGATTTATCTAGTGCGATAATTGATTTTATTTTTTATTATTGGAGATGTCTAATGAAAAAAAACAATGGTTAATCAAATGAGAAAAAATCGCTATCTTATAACTTTGTTAATCGCTATATCTTTAGTATTTTTACTAGAAATATTCTTCAATAACACTCCCAAAGTTAATGCACAAGAGTATGAAAATTTTCCATCCAGCTATGTTGGCGTTTGGGAAGGTTCTGGCGTTCAAAATACAGGTAGCGAGTGGTCAATTTTTCTAGCACTAATTCCTGGACCGATTGATTCGATTGTTGGAACTATTGCTTATCTATCTTTAAGATGCGGAGGTGAATTAATACTTCAAAAATTTACAGAGGAAAAGATTGAATTATTTGAAAATATTACCTATGGAAAATCATCTTGTGTGAATCGAGGGGATGTTACACTTGAGTTTTTTTCTAGAAGAAAATTGAACTATTACTACAAAAATAAAACTGGTGATGAAAGCTACACAGCTAGTGGTACTGTCCGAAAAATTAGTAGTAATTAAACGTGAAATTAATAGCAACAAAACAATATGAGGTAAACAAACTTGCCAACTGCTGAACAAAGCATCAGATGTGTCATACTATGTCAATCTTTAACCAGTACATTTACCCCGGTTTTTCTTGTTCGTCTCGACAAGCGATCGGGTAATTTATTTATCTTAGCAGGAGATAATATAGAGATAGAAATATATCTCGATGGTATTTGGAAATTCTGATGATGAAGCCAGATTTTAATAGCATGAATAAAACGCAATTAAGAGCTTATGTTATTGCTCACTCTAATGATAAAGCAGCATTTCATATATTTGTCGATCGCTTTACTTCTGAAGCTCCAACAGAAACTTTTGATATTCCAAAATCAAGTGCTGAAATTGAAGAAGTTGATATTTTGATTAGAAAAAAATTAGAACAAATCAAAAAAAATTAGATACACAAATTATAGGGGTATGGTCTTATATCATGTCTGGATAATGAGCGCTCAAAAAACTTTCTCTCTTCTAGCCTTTTCTTTCCTTATGCTTGGGAAGCAATTAATGTAATGGTGACTAAATTTTCCTGTTTTAGGTATGTGTTATAATTCATAAATAATTATTTTATAAAAGGATTAAAAAATGGTTGATTTTAAAAAGAAACTGGGATTGAAATCTATACCTAAAAAGATAAATCCAATTGAGATTTACGATGAGTTAGATAGAAAAAGTGAAACAGGTCCCCTTCGCCCAGTACAAATAGAAATATTAAAAGAGTGGTTGAATCGAAAAAAAGACCAAGACTTGATTTTGAAGTTACACACTGGGCAGGGAAAAACATTAATCGGTTTATTGATACTTCAATCAAGATTAAATGAAAAGAAAGGTCAGTGTTTATATGTCTGCCCTAATAAGTATTTAGTAGAGCAAACATCTCAAGAAGCAGATAAATTTGGCATTGGATATGTAACTATTGAGGATGATTTGCCAGATGAATTTTTAAATTCAGAAAAAATACTAATAACTCATGTTCAAAAAGTTTTTAATGGAAAATCTAAGTTTGGAGTTGGTGGTAAATTTCAGAAAGTCAATACAGTTATTTTGGATGACTCACACGCTTGTATAGATTCTATAAATGATTCATTCAAAATTAAAGTAAATAATAAACATCAGCTCTATCAAAAACTACTCCAAATATTTGAAGATGATTTGAGAGAACAAGGTGAAGGTAGCTTGGAGGAGATAAAAAGTCAAAGTAAAGAATCGCATAATACTTTACTTCCAGTACCTTATTGGAGTTGGCAAGATAAAAAATCAGAGGTTATCAAAGCTCTATTAGAATCTACTAATGAAAATGAAGTAAAATTTGCTTGGCCTCTGATTAAAGACAACCTGGAAAATTGTCAATGTTTTGTTAGTGGGAAGGAATTAGAAATTTCAACTATTCTCAGCCCAATTGGTAAATTTGGCACTTTTAGTAAGGCTGAACATAGAATTTTAATGTCAGCAACTACACAGAATGACTCTTTCTTTGTTAAAGGTCTTGGATTGAATATTGAAGCTGTGAAAAATCCACTCATTAACAAAAATGAAAAGTGGTCTGGTGAAAAAATGATTTTAATTCCTTGGCTAATTCATGAGGAGTTAAAAGAAACATATATTATCAATACATTTGCAGAAAAAGATGTCAATCGTACAGTAGGTTGTGTTGTGATTACATCTAGTTTCAAGAAAGCCGAAACTTACAAAGAATTGGGTTCTATAGTTGTCAAAAGTGACAATATTTTTAAAGAGATTGGGAAACTAAAATCGGGCGACTATAGCAATACAATTGTTTTTGCTAACAGATATGACGGAATAGACCTTCCAGATGATTCCTGTCGTATTCTAATTATTGACTCTATGCCCTATTCTTCTTCTTTAACTGAAAGATATGAAGAAGAATGCAGGTCAAATAGCGATTTGACAAATATTAAAACGGCTCAAAAAATTGAACAGGGACTGGGAAGGAGTGTTAGGGGAGAGAGAGATTATAGTGTGATTATTATAAACGGAAATGACTTAGTAAAATTTATCAAAAGTGTTGATTCAAAGAAATTTTTCTCAAAGCAAACAAGGAAACAGATAGATATAGGAATTGAAGTTTCCTATATGGCAAAAGAGGAAGATACAAATGAAGGAAAAGATTACACAAAAGTTCTTGATGATTTAATTAATCAATGTTTAAGTCGAGAAGAAGGTTGGAAAAAGTTTTATAAAAAGACAATGGAGGAACAAAGTGATGAGTCAGAAAAGTTTAATGGGAATATATTAGAAATTTTGGAGTTAGAAAGAAAAGCAGAGGAAAGTTTTGATAAAAATGAACCTGAAAGGGCAGTAAATTATGTACAAGAAATCATTGACTCTTACTGTAAAAATGACGAGGCAGAAAAAGGTTGGTATCTACAAATTCTTGCTCGTTATAAATACAAGATGAGTAAAACAGAATCTAATTTAACTCAAAAGAGTGCTTTTAATAACAATTCTGAGCTTCTAAGACCAAAAGAAGTAATTAGTTATAAAAAGTTGAACTATATCAATGAAAATAGGCTAAAAAGAATCAATGCTTGGGTATTTAAACACAAAAATCATCAAGAATTAATGTTAACTGTAGAAGATATCTTGGGAAATTTGAGTTTTGGTCAACCCGCAAAAATTTTTGAGAAAGCACTTCAAGACTTAGGCAGTTGTATGGGTTTTTTGAGTCAAAGACCAGAGAAGGAATTTAACACAGGCCCAGATAATCTCTGGTGTATTTCTCAGAATGATTATTTTATATTTGAGTGTAAAAGTGCAGTTGAAGACTCACGCAAAGAAATAACTAAAACTGAAACAGGTCAGATGAATAATCATTGTGGTTGGTTTGAACAAGAATACAAAACAGACCAAGTAAAAAGAATATTAATTATTCCTACCAAAAATGTCTCTAGTCAAGGAAACTTTACTCATCCTGTCGAGATTATGAAAAAAGGAAAACTCAAACTTTTGAGAGATAACGTAAAGTCTTTTTTTAAAGAATTTAAAGATTATCAACTTGATGAAATTAGTGATTCTAAGATGCAAGAATGGATTCAATTTCATAAGCTGGATGTTGAATCTTTAAAGACTGAGTATTCCGAGGTATATTATCAAAAAAAGTAAATAACGGAAACAACAAAGTAGACCTACGCTATATTTAATTATGTTGGGTTTATCCTGTAGATAAGCTACCCTAACTATTCCTCAAGCTAACCTACATCTATGCCCCACCACAAGAAAGAAGGATAGTGATTTTTGCCATTTTCCAGTAAATTTTCCAGTAGCTCTCTGGTCAAAAATTTAGCAGATATATTCACCACAAAATAGATAGGGGGAAACTTAGCACCCTAGGGAAATTATCTTACAAAAAGAAAGAGCGATCGCTTTCTAACTCTGAAAATACTATGCTAAAATAATATTCTTGTAAATGAAGTTGGTATTATCTACCTTCAACAATTAATAATTAATAATTAACAATTACCTCTCCTTGAAAAGAGGAAGATTGACTCAAAGGAAATTTTTTTCTTTTCTTTGTCGATTGGACATCCATTGAGGAGACCTTGCCATCCTACCCTACGGGAAGCTCCGCTTTTTCCCCTTTATAAGGAGAAGCTTTAAACTTTCATTATTCGGTAATATCAATTTTATGTGAGGCTGCACAGAATTATGAAATATCTTAATTGGTCAATCCTTATATTTGGTTGTCTTCGGTCAATTCTTTTTTACATTTTATTCTATGCAACTTCATATTAATTTGGTATAAATACGGAAAAAGTATCTATCAAGGTAATTTTTTGATGGGTGCTCGTTTCAGGGTTTTCCTCGCTCCTGAGCAAGACCAAAAACTACTAATATACTTAACTGTGAATTTGGAAAAAACGGTGGTAGAAAAGCACCAACAGGCAGCAGAATATTTGGCAAAAGGTAA
>JBARXI010000008.1:0-15448 GCA_049647275.1 Microcoleaceae cyanobacterium | reverse complement strand
GCCAACGCCAGAACCAACTCCAGAGCCAACTCCAGAACCAACTCCAGAACCAACTCCAGAACCAACTCCAGAACCAACTCCAGAACCAACTCCAGAACCAACTCCAGAACCAACTCCAGAACCAACTCCAGAACCTATTGATATAGAAAAAGAGGAGCATTCATGTCCTCCTCCTCCAACCATAGAATTTGTAGAATTACCAGTTGAACCTTCTATGGTTCTTAATCCCGATCAATTTGAAGAATTCTTATTCGGTACAGAAGCGGCAGATTTTATCGAAAGTAGTAGAGTTGGCGCAGCGGTAGACGGCTTAGGTGGCAATGACACCATAGAAGGTATTGACGATCGCGACATCCTTTATGGTGGCAAGGGTGAAGACCTAATTTTTGCTAATCGTGGCCCTGACTTTATTAATGGCAAGGAAGAAGGTGATGTTATCAATGCCGGGAAAGAATCCGATACTGTACGTGGTGGTAAGCATGATGACAGAATGTGGGGCGATATTGGCAGTGACATGATGTTAGGTGACAAAGGTAACGATGTCATGTTTGGTGGTACTCCTGGTGGTACTGACAAAGACTTTTCAGGCAGTGATACCATGAATGGTGGCAGAGGTGAAGACTCTATGGGTGGGAATCGTCACAACGATCTGCTCATGGGTGGTAAGGGTAATGATGAAGTCCATGGTGGTAAAGAATCAGATACTATTTTCGGACAAGAAGGTGACGATATGCTTATGGGTGAAAAAGGCGACGATCAAATTGTTGCTGACCCTAGTTCAAGTTCATCAGAAGAAGAAATAGGAGAAGATTCTGTCCACGGAGGTCGAGGTAGTGATGTCATACAAGGTAGTCGTGGAGACGATGAAATTTACGGAGGTAAAGAGGATGATTTCGTATATGGTGGTAAGGATAATGATTCAATATTTGGTGACAAAGGAAACGATACTCTCTTAGGTGAAGAAGGAGATGATATTATATATGGTGGCAACAATAGTGTTATCGATCCTGACCTGTTTGGACAAGATTTGATTTCTAGTGGTGTCGGAAATGACTTCATCAATGGTAACTATGCTGAAGATACTATCCTTAGTGGTGAAGGCAATGATACTGCACGAGGTGGTAAGGATGATGACATATTATATGGTCAAGCTGGTGAAGACCTTCTGTTTGGCGATGAGGGTAATGATACCATCTGTAGTGGTGATGGTAATGATACTATGTATGGTGATAACCCGGAACTTTCAGCAGCAGTTGGCGCACAAGGTCAGCAAGACTTTTTATTTGGTGGTCTCGGAGACGACCTCATATTTGGCAATCAAGGTGAGGATAAATTGTGGGGTGAGGAAGGTGATGATACCATGTTAGGTGGTACCGATAATGATACCCTTTGTGGCTCATTAGGAAATGATTCTCTCCTAGGAGAAGACGGTGACGATTTCTTGTATGGAGATGAAGGTAATGATACTCTGACTGGTGGTAGTGGTAGCGATATCTTTGTTGTTAACCTTGAGCAAGGCTCAGATGTAATCACTGACTTCAATATTAATGAAGATTTGCTAGTCTTAGGTGATGGATTAAGTATAGATTCACAACAGCTTACTATTGAGGGTGTTGGCAACAATACTCAAATTCTCTGGGATAATCAGCTTTTAGCTACCCTAGAAAATCTTGTGGCTAGCCCAGAGCAAATCACAAGTCGCTTACGGTTAAGTACTATCAATGATTCTGTTGTATTCTAATCCCCAGATAGACTAAGAAACTACTCCACATCATCATCAAAATAGGGGCACAATAAATATTATTGTGCCCCTTAAGTCTAGCTTTTAATAGTAGGGGTAATATCAAATCCGGTTAAACAGTTATAGATAAGTTAACTTAAGAGGAGTCAGGAGTTAGGAGTCAGGAGTCTCCGAGTCAGGAGTCAGGAGGAGAAAGATAAGACAAGATGAGCGTAGTTATGGCGATTAGAGATTTTTTTATGTCCAATTAAACGGATTTGATATAATTTATGAATCTATTACTATTATTTGTAATATTGATTTTATCAAATTGGTCAGGACTTACGCCGACACACCACTGATGGGGGTAAAGGTGCGTTACGCTACGCTAACACACCCTACAAATAGAGCCTTTGCGTAAGTCCTATTGGTATAAACTTGAAAATCAAAAAAGGTATTATATCATGTCCGGTTGAATACTTATAAATAAACTACGGAGGAGTCACCGAGTCAGTAGGGGTAATTTCGTTTCGTTCCGAATGCTGCGCAAACCGAATGCTGTCGCAAACATGGATTGCGGAGCATTCCGTTTGCGTAGCATTCCGTAGGAAAGGAAATTACCCGTACAGGAGTCAGGAGGAAAGAAAGAAGAAAAAAGAATAAAGAGGAGGAAAAAAAAAGAAGAAATAAAGAATAAAGAGAAGGAAAAGGAGAAAGTTTTTTTATCACGCTCTTACCCGGACGTGGTATTACTGTACATCTTGTTTAGCCACAAATACTAACAATTGCAAATCCTATCACAATTAGGCTTTTATGGCATCCTGCTTGTTCATCGATCGCCACAACTACCTGTTTATGAGTACCGATACGAAAGTGTTGAGCAAAATCTGCAAGTACCTTGTTAAATAATTGGATGTTGACATAGGGTAATATTCACTCCTTTGTTTGACCAGAGCTGGGGTGATTAGTCGGACATGATATTATTTATTTCCGCCATCCTACACTACTAGTAATTCTGACATCGAAGCTACACTAAGGTCATGCTGCCCAAACGCTTTCCATGTTTGCGCAGCATTCTGCAGGAAATTACCTCTACCCCCGACAAAAATACTTTTTCGGCAAACCCTACCTACAATTTTTTTCTTCTCCAATAAACCTTCGTACCCTAACTTTTTGTAAGTAGTAAACTATCGTGATACGATAATACAATGACATTCTAATAATACTGATACAGCGTTTCCCGTTGTTATGAGGTACAAAATTTTAGGCTTGAGGGAACAGGGAACACCGGATCTGGGAACAGGGAACAGAAAAGAATAAAAACAACTGTACCTCATAGCTTCGGAAACTGCTGTATATGTTCAATGGTTTCAGCAGCTCTTATTTTGAGGGAGTATTAAAGTCTATACCCTTTTCTTTTTTTCTATTCTGTTTATTTGCCCACTATTATTTTCAGTTTTTCAGCCAATTCAATGATTTCTAGTTTAACAAGGCATACTATGTGTTTTCCTGTTTTCACATTGATTTTAAATATAGCAATCCTATTTTATTTGTGTATAAAAATCTTACCGCTTTTAGGGAACAGGGAACAGGGAACAGGGAACAGGGAACAGGCGGGAGTTTCAATCTTTTTATCTACTTTTTGATTTGTCACAACCTATTTAGGATTGCTATATCATTAAATATCACATTTGTATTAATAACTTATATTAGTATAACCATTGATTTTTAATAGATTTGTGGATAAATTAACTCACCTTAATAGTGTAAATTTCGAGAGGTTTTCAGAATTATTTTATGAGCATTTTATAGATAAACTTAATATGATTTAAATAGATAAAAATGGTTTAAATAAACCTCAAAATTCAAATATTCCTAAAAATATTATTTTATTATTTCAACCGACGTATACTCATCACATGAATCTATACCAAATTAAATAAAGGTCGTTATATTATATAATTAATTTCTGAATCCTAAACAGTAAACCAAAACTTTGTAGAATTTGATGAAATTGTTATAAATACTACTACTATAGCTAATTATAATATAGCTAATTTTACAGTTATATCCAGAAAATATAAATTTTTTTTTAGCAAAATTTAAGGATTTTAGGTTTATATATGGCAATTCTAAGCGTATATATACAGAAAATTTTGCAAGTATCCTCACTGTTGAGTCTATTTAGTTTAGATATTCTATTTAGTTTAGATATAATGTAATTAGTTAATATCAATTACTCTTTAAATTAGATATTATTGTGTTGAAACTTATCACTACTATTCTATGTGGGAACTATTAAAAACTCTATTGTCGCCAGATCGATATATGCCTCATGGTCAATGTTACCTCTGGCAGTCTCAACTTGTGTGGTTACATCTTCTCAGTGACCTCCTGATCGGGTTGGCTTACTACTCTATACCCATCACGTTAATATATTTTCTCCGTCAGCGAAAAGATGTCCCATTTCAACAAATATTTTTCTTATTTGGAGCTTTTATCGTTTCCTGTGGCACAGCTCACTTTATGGAAATCTGGACTCTTTGGCATCCAGCATACTGGATATCAGGACTAATTAAGGCCTTTACCGCTTTAATTTCAGTTTACACTGCAATTACTTTAGTACCAATTATTCCCCAAGCTCTAGCTTTACCTAGTCCAGCTCAACTAGAAGCCATTAATCAACAACTAAAGGCTGAGGTAAATCAAAGAAAAAAAGCTGAAAATATTCTCAAAAATTTGATTCTTGGCACAGCTTCAGTTACAGGAAAAGAATTCTTTCCGGCTTTAGTTAAGCATCTAGGAAATGCTCTAAATGTGAGGAATGTATTTATCTCTAAGTTGAGTCAAGAAAATACCGAAAAACTTAACACTATCACCTTTTGGTCTGAAGGTAAATTGCTGGAAAATATGGAGTATGACATGATTAATACTCCTTGTGAGCCTGTAATTAAAGAAGGAAGGTTAAAATTTTACCCTAATAAAGTTCAGGAAGTTTTTCCCAAGGCAAATGTGTTAAAAGCAATGGGTGCAGTTTGTTATTTGGGAGTTCCATTGATAAATGAAAAGCAACAAGTAATTGGAGCATTATGTATTAATAATAATGAACCTTTAGCTAACGAAGACAATGCTATGGCAATAATGCAAGTATTTGCAGCCAGAGCTTCTGCAGAACTGCAACGCCAGAAAGCTGAATCTGCCCTCAATAATGCCTATGAGGAATCAGAAAAGCGAGTAAAAGCAGCAACTCAAGACCTTCAAGAACGCACCATTGAATTAGTTAAAGCAAATGTAGCCCTAGCAATAGAAATAAATGAAAGAAAAACAGCAGAATTGGCTTTGAAAAATAGTCAAATCCTCTTAAAAAAAGCACAATCAGGGTTATTGAAATTAGCAAAAAATCATAATTTATATGAAGGAAATTTTGGTGTAGCTTTAGCAGAAATAACCGAAATTGCTAGCAAAACCTTGAATGTTGAACGAGCAAGCGTCTGGTTTTATAATGATGAAAAATCAGAAATTAAATGTGCTAATTTATATGGAATGAGTGTAGACAAACACAGTCAAGGTACGATACTTTCTAAGTCTGACTTTCCGCAATATTTTAAAGCACTAGAAAGCGAAAGAGTAATAGCTGCTGATGATGCTCAGACAGACTCTAGAACCAAAGAATTTACTGATGTTTATCTTCGCCCATTATCAATAGTCTCAATGTTGGATGTTCCTATTCACATGGAAGGTCAAATTGTAGGAGTAATTTGTTTAGAACATACTCAAACAAAGAGAAATTGGGCAATAGAAGAACAAAATTTTGCTAGTTACTTGGCATATATGACAGCCCTAGCTATTGAGTCACGCGATCGCAAACAAGCAGAAGCAGCATTGAGGTCAAGTCAAAAATTTGTCCAACAAATTGCTGATACCTGTCCAAGTATGTTGTACATATACGATCTAGTTGAGCAGAAAAATATCTATGTTAATCACTCAATTCAGGAGCAGCTCGGTTATACGAAATCAGAAATACAAGCAATGGAGGAAACTTTCTTACAAAATCTGATGCACCCCGACGATTTTGCTAGAGTCTCTCAATACTATACACAAGTAATGATAGGGGCAGATGGTGATATCTTTGAATTTGAGTACCGCATGAGACACCGAGATGGAAAATGGTTGTGGCTCCTCAGTAGAGATACAATCTTTAGCAGAACAGAATCAGGTGCAGTCAAACAAATTATTGGTATAGCCAGCGACATTACTGAAAATAAACAAGCAGAAGTCAAACTACAAGCTAGCCAAAAGTTTTTGGAAAGAGTGATTAATTCAGTAGCTGACCCCATATTTGTCAAAGATCGCCAACATCGTTGGCAAATTATCAACAATGCTTTGTGTCAGATGCTCGGATATTCACAAAAACAGTTACTTGGCAAAACTGACTACGACTTTTTCCCAAAATCAGAAGCAGATGTTTTTTGGAAATATGATAACTTTGTCTTTGATACAGGTACTGAACATGAAAACGAAGAAACATTAACAGATATTTCTGGTAAAGTTCATAGGATCTTAACCAAGAAAATCATCTCTACTGATGCTGATGGCGATCGAGTATTAGTTGGTGTCATCAGGGATATAACAGAACAAAAACAAACGGAGTTAACCCTGAGACAGATAGCAGAAAGGGAAAAAGCTATGGCTACCGTAATTCAGAAGATGCGCCAGTCGTTAGATTTAGAAACAATATTCACAGCCACAACTGAAGAATTACGACAGGCAATCAAATGCGATCGCTCTATTGTTTATCGTTTCCACCCTGACTGGAGTGGGGAAATTGTGGCTGAGTCGGTAGACCAGAGATGGAATTCCATACTCCAAGTGCAAACAAAACTACTATTACAATCTCAGACAAATATTAACGCAGAAAAGTGTATTGTCAAAAATCTCGACAGTGGTCAGGAAACTCTATATTATGTCGATACCTATTTGCAGAAAACCAAAGGTGGTGCTTACAACCAAGGGACAAAATATCTCTGCGTGCCAGATATCTATGAGGCTGGATTTGAATCTTGTTACATAGAAAGTCTAGAACAATTTCAAGTCAGAGCCTATCTGACTGTTCCCATCTTTTGTGGCGATCGACTCTGGGGGTTACTTGCAAGTTACCAAAATACAGGCCCTCGCTCATGGCAAGAAGCAGAAATTAATATGGTAGTTCAAATAGGGACTCAGTTAGGAGTAGCCGTGCAGCAAGCAGAATTATTAGCCTCCAAGCAAAAACAAGCAGCAGAATTAAAAGTAGCAAAAGAAGCAGCCGATGCAGCCAACCATGCAAAAAGTGATTTTTTGGCTAATATGAGCCATGAATTACGTACACCTTTAAATGCCATTCTTGGTTTTACTCAACTAATGAATCGGGATCAACTTCTATCTCCCGATCATCAGAAATATCTGGAAATAATCAATCGTAGTGGAGAGCATTTACTGGCATTAATTAATGATATTCTAGAAATGTCAAAAATAGAGTCAGGACGAATAGAACTTAATGAAAATAGTTTTGATTTTCATTGTCTATTAGATAGTATAGAAAATATGTTAGAATTGAAAGCCAAATCTAAAGGTTTACAATTAACATTTGAACGTTCATCAGTAATTCCTCAATGGATTAAAACCGATGAAAATAAATTACGTCAAATTTTGATTAATTTAATTGGAAATGCAATTAAATTTACAAAAAAAGGTAATATTAATGTTTCGATTGATGCCATCACAAAAGTTAATTCACCTATGGCTCAAATCATGTTTTCAATAACAGATACAGGAGAAGGTATTGCATCTAATGAGTTAGATAAATTATTCCAACCTTTTAGTCAAACTTTAACTGGTTATAAATCCAAAGAAGGAACTGGTTTAGGATTAGCAATTAGTCAAAAATTTGTTCAATTAATGAAAGGAGAAATAACTGTAAATAGTTTATTGGGTCAAGGAAGCCAGTTTACTTTTGATATTCAAGCAGAGATTGTCGAAGCATCTCAAACTAAAGAAATTAAACCTTTAGAACAAAAAGTTATTGGTTTAGACTCTAACCAACCTACATATCGGATTTTAATTGTAGAGGATAAAAGTACGAACCGCTTGTTATTAGTCAAGTTACTGACATCTCTTGGCTTTGCTATTAAAGAAGCTGAAAATGGTAAACAAGGCATAGAAATTTGGCAGAGCTGGGAACCCCACTTAATCTTCATGGATATGCGGATGCCTATAATGAATGGCTATGAAGCAACTACAAAAATCCGCAGTAATCTTAGAGGTAAAGAGACAATAATTATAGCTCTGACTGCTAGTGCCTTTGAAGAAGATAGACAACTAATTTTGTCTGCTGGATGTGATGATTTTATCCGCAAACCATTTAAAGAAACAGAATTATTAATGGCAATTAGTCAATATTTAGGAGTAAAATATATTTATCAAGAACAACTAAACAATAATGAAAATACTCACAAAAATTCCTCTGAAGTAATGTTCAATTATTCAGATGTAGCAGCTAAGATTTCTCAGATGCCAGTTGAGTGGGTTGAAAAACTACACTATGCTGCGTCTATAGGTTCCGATGATGAAATGTTGCAAATAATTGAGCAAATACCTCAGACAGATCAAAAACTTAGTGCAGTTTTGACTAATTTAGTTGAAAACTTTCGATTTGATATAGTTATGGAATTAGCAAAACATTCAGCGGGCTAAATAGTGAAAAAATGCAAAATCCAAAACAAAAAAACTACATACCAAATCCAATCGGCACTCCCGGAGATATCCTGATTGTTGATGACACACCAGAAAATTTACGGCTTTTGTCTGGAATGTTAACAAAACACGGCTACAATGTTCGTAAAGCAATTAATGGACAAATGGCACTTAGGGCTGTACGAACTGTCCCACCAGATTTAATTCTGCTTGACATTATGATGCCAGATATAGATGGCTATGAAGTTTGTCAACAGTTAAAAGATAATTCTCAGATTTGTGAAATTCCCATAATTTTCCTCAGCGCTCTCAACGATGTATTTGATAAAGTTAAAGCATTTAAAGTAGGAGGCGTAGATTATATCACTAAACCATTTCACTTAGAAGAAGTTTTAGCACGAGTTCAAAATCAATTAGCACTACAAGCAGCAGAAAAAGAAATTCTGCTGCTGAATTCTCAACTTGAAATACGGGTGAAAGAGCGGACAAAACAGTTAGAAGAAGCTAATACTAAATTACTATACATGGCTCTTCATGACGGTTTGACAGGATTACCAAATCGCGTTTTATTCATGGAACGTCTCAAACAAGCTCTTGATTACACTAAAACCAATTCAACATATCAGTTTGCTGTAATTTTTCTAGATTGCGATCGCTTTAAAGTTGTCAATGATTCTCTCGGTCATATAGTAGGAGATGAACTACTAATAGCGATTTCGACTCGCTTACAAAAATTACTGAAACCAGAAGATACCTTAGCTAGACTAGGAGGAGATGAATTTGGTATTCTCCTGACAGATATTCAGAATCTTAATGGAGCCATAAACTTAGCCGATCAAATACTTGAAGCTCTCTTTTATCCCTTTCAACTGCTCAGACACGAAGTTTTTATTAATGCTAGTATTGGTATTACATTAGGCAATGATAATTATGAAAAACCAGAACATTTATTAAGAGATGCAGATACTGCCATGTATCATGCTAAAGGAGCGGGAAAAGCAAGATACCACATCTTCGATCCAGCTATGCATAATTCTGCTCTCCAGCTTATGGAATTAGAAACAGACCTACGTAGAGCAATTAATCAACAAGAATTTGTGGTTTATTATCAGCCAATTATTGAATTTAGTACAGGTAAGATAACAGGTTTTGAAGCATTAGTACGTTGGTATCGTCCTCAACACGGTTTAGTTTCACCAGGGTTATTCATTCCCGTTGCAGAAGAAACAGGTTTGATTACCCCCCTTGGTAATTTAGTCATGCGGGAAGCTTGTCATCAACTGCGCCAGTGGCAACAACAAAAAATTACAGATTATCCCCTGACTATGAGTATAAATCTATCAGTCAGACAATTTGCTCAACCAAATTTAATCGATCGCATCGATGAAATTATCGCAGAAACACAAATAAATCCTGAATATATTAAATTAGAAATTACAGAAAGTGCTATAATGGAGAATACAAAAACTGCCGATTTACTACTCAAGCAACTTAGAGAAAGGCGAATTAAATTATCTATAGATGATTTTGGTACAGGTTATTCTTCTCTGAGTTACTTACATTCTTTTCCTGTAGATACCCTGAAAATTGATAGGTCATTTGTGCGGTCAATTGACGATCAATCAACTAACCTCGGACTTGTTCCGGCAATTATTAGTATTGCTAAAACTATGGGAATGAGTGTAGTTGCTGAAGGCATAGAAACAACTACACAATTAGAACAACTCAGAAAATTAGATTGTGACTTTGGTCAAGGCTTTTTATTCTCTAAACCCGCAGAGGCAGAAAAGATTATGGAACTAGTTCTCAGTAATCCCCAATGGTGAGCTTCCCTCGTCAGCCAAAGTTTTATGGTCAAGTTAGAAAATCAATTAGGTGAACTACATCATAAGCAACAGGCTAGAGCTAAAGCTTCTAAAGCTAGAATAAAATTAAATCAACGATGGGAAAGCTGTTCAAAAATTAATTATTAATAATTAATTATTACCTCTGTTTGAAACGGATTGGATTGACTAAAAGGCAAATTTTTTCTTTTCTCTTGGTTGATTAGACAAAAGCGTTTTGCACTTCGCAGAGCTGACGCTTTCCCTCTTTAAAGGAGAGGCTTTAAACCTTAATTATTTTCGTACCAAATAATTAAGGTTCATCCTGCTGAAACATCTCAACATAGAGTTGCGAAAAGAGTTCTTAAAACATTAAGTTACAGATGAAATATTTTTTCTAATTCTAAAACATTTATGCCTCGTGATTGAAACCCTGCCATTAATAAAAAAAGTGGGGTTGAGTGGGTATAGCCTCATATCATGTCTCATTAAACAACTGTAATAAACAATCTTTCCCCAACCTCGTAGGGACGTTGCATGCAACGTCCCTAAATTGCGGTTAATTAATATTACTTGATATCACTTAAAAACGCGAACTCTCTAAAGGGAGCGAGAAGCTTACACTGAAATTTAACCTCTGTGTAGCAGTAGATCGCTTCATATTTATAGTAGGAGCAGGGCAAACTTATCTTATTTTTGAGCTCCTGACTGGACAAATGTTTCTACTATAGAAGTGTTTTCGCCTATTGACATTGACGTGCAAAACCCTTGAAGGGGAAATACTTTCATAACTTAGAATAGACATAGGCGTGGAAATTAAATATTCTTTTTCTAAAACCCTTGTAGAGATGTTCCATCGAACATCTCTAAATTCTTTTTTACCAAATTTCTAATTAGGGCTTGCTGATTAACTTTAAAAGTATTTCACAGATCAAGACTTTAGCCTTTATTATGCGAAATACATTTTCAGCTTTTAAGAGCCAATTGCTGAAAATGTGGGGAGTTTGAACAAACAAGGGCAAAAAAATAATTGTCAGATATTTTTCCCACCTCCTCTTTAATCCATATTTCTCCTAACTCTTAACTCCTGACTCCTACCCTCTATAAAAAGACTTTTTCAGCAAATCCTAATTAATTTTGTCTAAGCACTTAGCCCAACCAACCAGCACTAAGAATTACAGTCAAACCCATAAAAATTATAGATAGAGTCCAAGTAATCCGATTCAAAGTGACCTCTGCACTCTTTGTGCTAGTAAATAATTGAGCTTGTCCGCCAATACCACCAATTCCATCACCTTTAGGGCTGTGTAACAATACAAATACAATAATGCCTATAGCCGATATAGCCCAGATAATTTCTAAAAGTTGAACAACATTCATAGTTTTTTAATTGATTAAAAATGTAACATTCTAACGGGAAGCCTTGCGTTCTCCTAAAAGAAAACGTCGGCATCGAAGCATATCATAGGAAAAGATAGTTCGAGGACATCACTTGGAGTATAAACAGCGACTCCTTTGGGATTTGAAGCATCCCATGATGTCGCCTCAGCGCACTGTCGGGAGTATGTCACAGAACTTTACTTGATAGTTGCCGAGCTTACAGACCAACTCTCACAGGAGTACGATTTTGTTTCAGGTCATATTCAGCCTGTTCAATCATCGATCTACCAGTCATTTCAGGTGGTTGAGGCAACTGTAGAATTGCCAAAATAGTCGGTGCTATATCTGCTAAACGACCATCCTTTCGTAGGGGTACTTCAGTTCCATAACCAGGAATTTTTCGTCCTTCTCCTTCTACTAGGATAAACGGCACCGGATTAGTAGTGTGAGCTGTCCAAGGATTTCCACTATCGTCCCACATATATTCAACATTTCCGTGGTCAGCAATTATCATTGCTGTGCCACTGACCTTACTAATACTCTGTAAAAGTTTTCCTAAACAATGGTCAACTGTCTTAACTGCGTTGACTGCTGCATCTATAAATCCTGTATGGCCTACCATATCAGGGTTTGCATAATTAATCACAATTAGAGAATAGATTTGCTTTTCCACTGCAGCGATCGCCACTTCTGTCACTTCTTCTGCAGACATTTCTGGTGCTTGGTCATAAGTTGGAACCATTGGACTTTGGACCAATTCTCTGTCTTCTCCCTCAAATGGTTGTTCAAAACCCCCATTAAAGAAGTAAGTGACATGAGCATATTTTTCGGTTTCTGCCGCGCGGAACTGACGTAGACCATGTTGAGAAATTACCTGTCCCAAAATATTATTCAAATTTTGCGGTTGAAAAGCAACTAATACTGGGAAATTAGGGTCATACTGAGTAAAGGTTAAAAATATTAGTGGTTGAATTTGCTGTCGCTCAAACTGATTAAAGTCTGGATCGACTAAAGCTTGAGTCAATTGACGAGCACGGTCGGGACGAAAATTGAAGAAAATTACTCCATCTTCTCGAGTAATGGCTCCTGGAGATACTCGAACTGGAATCACAAACTCATCTGTTATTCCCTCAGTGTAGGATTGTTGAAGTAAATCAGAAGCCGAACGACCTATTCCATAGCCATCTTTGGTCATTACTTCATAAGCTTTCTGAACTCTGTCCCACCGTTTATCCCGATCCATTGCATAGTAGCGACCACTAACAGTGACTATTCGCCCTACTCCTAATTGATTAGTATGGTACTCTATTTGTTTGAGTACCTGAACTCCTGACTTAGGACTGGTATCACGCCCATCAGTAATAGCATGGATACACACATCAGAAATTCCTTTTGCTTTAGCCATATCGAGTAAACCCAAAAGATGGTCTATATGGGAATGAACTCCACCCGGAGAACACAAACCGACTAAATGTAGCTTGGAATTTTTTTGACTTACATCCTGACATATTTTTTCTATTGCCGGATTTTGTGAAATTGACCCATCCTCTATAGCATCAGAGATACGTACCAATTCTTGTGGTACTACTCTACCTGCACCAATATTTAAGTGACCAACCTCCGAGTTACCCATTTGACCTTCTGGCAAACCTACCGCTTTTCCAGAGGCTTGAATTAAAGTTCTGGGATAGGTTTGCCAAAGGCTTTCCATTACTGGTGTTTCACCCATAGCAATAGCATTTCCGTCTTCTTCTTCTCGATAACCCCAACCATCTAGAATAATTAGTACAACTGGAGATATAGAACTTAATTCCATAATTAGTTACCTTTTATACATAATTCTGATTTTCTTATTACTAAGCCCAACATACTATATTTGAGTATATTTTTCACGATAAATATATATACTTATTATTAGTATTCTGAATAAGTTTGGCTACAGTTACTATCTTAGTCGAATTATATCTTCATACTACTTAAATCAATAAAAAATAAAATCATAAAAAAAATTATCCTTGGTGCAAAATATTAATATTTGATAAAATTCAGCTAAAAAGAATTAAAGTCTGATGATAAATAGCTATTCATATATTTTGAGACTTAATACTTTAGCTAGAGTTATTCAACCTAATATTTTTGGTGTGTGAGCCAGAGATAGTCCTCTAACAAAATTAAGTTGACATATAATCTATTAAGGTAGAGAATAAAAATTAAAAATTGCTATTATTTCAATGTGGAATGTTGTACGAGTGGTAAGATAAATAATAAATGACTATTATCTTTATATAAAGACTTTTTGTAAAAAAGAGATTAATTAGTTAGGATGGATGACGGCAGCCTTACTATGGCTGGAATTTATTGAGTTATTAAGATGTGACTCTCACGCACCTTTGCCTAGGGATGATGCCGTGTCCTCCCACGCTCAACCCTACGCGATTTAATATACTCATAATACACATTTACACATTTCATAAATACTCTCTAAAATAACGTAAAACTAATTAAATCAAGCTCAAAATGACTAAACTGTTATATTGCGTAAGTATGGGAATACTAGCTTTCTGGATACTTAGAGGTGAATCTGTAGCAGTTGGTAGTGAAGAAACTCAACTGATGACATTATCTCAGCATCTTTTCGCTCAGGCTGAAGCTTCTGAATCTGAAGGTTCAAACGCACAACCGACTATTCCAGAACCAGAAGTTCCTGAAAAGTCGAACACAGTAACTAATCTCATTCAGTCTACCGACCCACAAGAAAGAGAAAAAGTGCTGAGGCAAGAACTGGGGAATCAATCTTCTGATACTACAGTAGCACCTTCTGACACAATATCTGTTCCTAGGGGCAGAGACCCATTTTCAGCTATTCCTGAGATTCCAGTGCCAGATTTGACACCAGAAGAATCATCAGTGGCCCAACTCCCCGAAATACAGGGTCAACAACTGCCAAGTCTCCCCACAGTTCAAACTACAGTTCCCACTACCTGGCAACAAAATGCCCGAAGAATTGTGCCAAGTGACGATAGTCTTATAGCCCAACAAAGGCGAAGAAGACCTTCGCCTTCCTCGGCATTTGAACCAGATATGAATTCTGCATTTGATTCTACCTTTGTAGAACGTGGTTGTTAATATTTATCAAATATCGGCAGAAGACCTGGGCTAGATATATTAATTTAGGGTCGGGATAAGTGTCGATGAATACCTTGCGTGTTCATCAAATAAATGCTAGAAGAATAATATTTAAGATAATTAAGCCGTTAGATTAGGGGTGTCTAGGGTCGCCATCGGATTGGCGACTTAATGCCGAGTGCGCCTTTAGACCCGAAGAGACTAAATCTTGGAAAGCAGGTGCTATAAAACCTAAACGGCGCGTCCTGAAGTTTGGGAATCCCATATTGTCGCGCCATGCACAACTTCAGGAGTATATGTATAAACCTTCAGTAAAAAAGTATGATTTGGCAAAAAAATTGCTATCCTATGCAGTATCAGGCTTTTCGGAAGTGGCAATGCGTAAACTTTTATTAATAGCAGGATCGGGAGTATTGGCTCTGTGGATTAGTGGATGTGAATCTTTACCGTTTTTTAACAGTGGAGAAAGCTCCAGTGCCAATACTCCTGAAGTTTCTCCTACTCCTACAGTAGAACTTCCAGAATCTTCATCTCCTACTCCCAATCTTAGTAATGAACCTTTTCCGTCTCCAGATATTCCTCAGAAGTCAGAGACGGCAAAAGATTTGATTCGTTCTACAGATCCTAGTGAAAGAACACAATCTCTCAAACAACAATTTCAAACCAA
>JBARXI010000007.1:0-3099 GCA_049647275.1 Microcoleaceae cyanobacterium | reverse complement strand
TTCTGGTTTAGTTTCTCCCTTTTTTGCCAAAACTACTATCGAAGAATTTCCTGTCTCAGTCAAGCTATCTAATTCTGTATTAATCCCAGAGACAAATTGTTTATTTGCTAAAACTTCTGGTTTAGTTTCTCCCCCTTTTGCCAAAACTACCGCCGGAGAATTTTCTGTGGCTGGAGCAATATTTTCTTGGATATTATTAACAGAAGCAAATTGTTTATTGGCTAAAACTTCCCGTTTGGTTTCTCCCCCTTTTGCCAAAACTACCGCCGGAGAATTTTCTGTAGCTGGAACAATATTTTCTTGGATATTATTAACAGAAGCAAATTGTTTATTGGCTAAAACTTCCCGTTTGGTTTCCGCCCCTTTTGCCAAAACTACCGCCGGAGAATTTTCTGTAGCTGGAACAATATTTTCTGGGATATTATTAACAGAAGCAAACTGTTTTTGCGCTAAAACTTCTGGTTTGGTTTCTCCCCCTTTTGCCAAAACAAATAATTCCGACTTTTCGGCTTCACCAGAAACATTTTCTGGGATATTATTAACAGAAGCAAATTGTTTATTGGCTAAAACTTCCCGATTAGTTTCAACAGTTTTATCAAGTAGAGTTAGTTGAGGAATTTCTGTTTCTCCAGAAACTTCAAGAGCTAACTTTTTCTCAATTTGTTTATTAGATAAAAATATATTCTTACTATCAATACTTTTAGTAAGAATAACTCCTGCTTTAATTTCTTTAAAATTTAATAAAGTATAAAAGTCTAACTTAACTGGTTTTTCAGACCAATCATTAGTACCTTCTGAAAATTTTTGTACAGGGAAACTAGACCCAAATTCAACAAGCGATGCAGCGCGGTCTTGGGGGTTTCCCCCATGAGCGACTGCATCAAGAAAAGATTTGGTTAGAGAAAGTTTAGCAAATTGTGTTGTTGAATTAACCGATATAGGAATAAAATCAGCATTTATTGTAGCTTCCGACGTTTGAGCATTAGCGGATTTTGAGAACCCAAAAGTTGTTGAGGCAGCAAAAATAGCTACCAATACCGGAGACAAGCGCATATATTTATATCCCGTACAATCCACACACCAATTAGATTTTCAACTTAGAATTTTAGATAGCTAGAAGTCAAGACTTTGAGAACAGACCTTGGTGGACAAATTCTCAAATCTAAAAATCCCAAATTGTCAATCCCTAACAAACTGTAAAATTGTACACCATTAGCAGCTTTCTCAACTTGTCTGAGCTAAAATCCTTTCTAAGACTTGTTGATATCCTGTTTCTACGTTACCTAGATCCCGACGGAAGCGGTCTTTGTCCATTACTCTCAGATTTGGATCGGTTTGAGATTGGTCCCAAAGTCTGCAGCTATCTGGACTTATTTCGTCTGCAAGAATTAGATTTTCCTCTCGGTCGAGGCCAAATTCTATTTTAAAGTCCACAAGGGTAATTTGGCATTGGTTAAAGAAATCTATCAGAATATCGTTGATTTTGAGGGCCAAGGTTCGTATTTGCTCTAATTGTTCTGGGGTCGCAAGTTCCATTAGTAAGAGGCGATCGCGTGTCAGTAGTGGGTCTTGCAGGCTATCATTTTTGTAGCAATATTCCACCAGGGGGGATTTTAAAACTGTCCCCTCTGCTAGCCCAGTTTGCCTGCACAGACTACCAGCAGCAATATTTCTGATTATTACTTCTATGGGCAAAATTGTTACCCGTTGGACTCGCATTTGGTCTCGTGCAGGACAGTCAATCAAATGAGTAGGTATGCCATTAGCTTCCAGTAGTTTAAATATCAGACTGGAAATTTTACAGTTCATTTGACCTTTTCCAGCTATTGTGCCTCTTTTTTGAGCATTAAATGCTGTGGCATCATCTTTGAAATAAGTCAGCAATATTTCTGGGTCGTCGGTAGTATATAAAATTTTTGCTTTGCCTTCGTAAAGCTTTTGATTAGATGACATATAAATTTATGAGTAGAGAATAAAAATAGGACGATCGGCAAGAATTACTAATTACTCTTTTGTGAATTATCATAGTATAGATTATCTGTCAAGTTTTTAACTAAAATTAAGCCTATACATATGATTTTTTTTATTTTGATTTGTATATATTACTGTCAGAGTTAATCCTAAAGTTATTGGCAGATAACGATTACTGAAAATAGGGGCAAAAATCAAAAATAGTTTGGTAAATGGACGGACAGATAAATAAGATTTAATTAAACAAAATTAATATTCTATCTATTGTATGGGGAGTTATTTTCTGAGACGATAATTGAGGTATGAGAAATTCTGCAATTAGATTAAGGAATAGACCATGAAAAAGATGATGAATTGGACAAAATCTGTAGCAATGGGTAGCTTATTGTCCGTTGCTGCTGTGACTGGTATAGGTATGACTTCCATTGCAGCAGTATCATCTCAAAATACTCAAATTGCTGATGAGTCAGTAACCACACTCCCCGGTGAAGGTCAAGAGAAACTAGCTTATCGTGGCAAGTGTCGTCGAGTCGCAACTCGTCATCGTAATCTACGAGTAAGAAGACATCCTTGGGGTAGAACTATTAATGTATTACCTCGGGGCACTCGTGTAAATGTTATTGGTTACCATGATGGTTGGGCCGAAATTTCCGGCCCTTGTCATGGTTATGTGTATGCTCATTACCTAAAACATTGCTAAAGGTAAATTAATATTAAACAGAGGCGACCGTGTGGGTGAAGGTTGGTGCGATAATTCTTTGCACTTCTGACGCGATCGCCCTAGCATTTTTAAGTAACTACCTGGGAAAGCATTAATTTAACATTTGTAGGGAGTAGGGAGTCAGGAATCAAAAATGTAGTTATGTGATTTCTCGGTCTAAAAATAATTTTTCCTACTTATTTCACCGGACTATTAAATATACAATTAATTTGGTTTGACTACTGAAAAAAAAAAATTGTATGGAGTATGGAGTATGGAGTATGGAGTATGGAGTCGGGAGTCGGGAGTCGGGAGTCAGGAATAAAAAATGTAGTTATGTGATTTCTCGGTCTAAAAATAATTTTTCCTACTTATTTCACCGGACAATCAAATATACAATTAATTTGGTTTGACTACTGAAAAAAAAA
>JBARXI010000006.1:0-2600 GCA_049647275.1 Microcoleaceae cyanobacterium | reverse complement strand
TATTGTCGAATCAGAGGGAGAATTTCTGCTTTTGCCCCCAAGGCAGTAAATACAGGTTCAATAGTTGTTAAACCAAGAATCACCAAAATAGCTACTATGATTAGCGACAGGATTAAACTATCAGTAGTGAGTCGCCTAACTCTGTCGCGATTATCGCCCTCTCCAATCGCCCTAGCAATGACAGAAATGGCCCCTGTACCCAAACCCATTGATACACTTCCCAACAATGTTACTACGGGGAATGTGAAACTCATTGCTGCTAGTTCGTTTGTTCCCAGTTGCCCCACGAAGTAGGTATCAACGATATTGAAGCCAATCACTGCAAATATTCCCAAAACCATAGGCAGTGTTAGCTTGAGCAATACCTTTCCTACTTTGCCTTCTGTTAGTTGTAGTTTCATACATCGTGGGATAAATTGATTTACTTAACAGAACTTTACCATTTGCTTTTGAGTTTGAGCAACTAAATTTGGTAATGGAAAACAAATGATGATTTTGGCGGGGTTGCACATTATGAAATGATTCGTTTGTAGGGATTATTATACCGTTTAACTAAAGTCACAAAGTCAAAAGTTACCAAGTTAGAAGTGATATTTTAGGGACTTGAAACTTCGATTTTACAGTAATTTCAGTTTATTATTTCACTTCATCAGTTACCAACTAGTTGTGACATTTTTTAAGTGAATTGGTATTAATTGGCGAAAAACCGGGTTTCTTAAGCAGCATTGATATTTCTCTTTACTTCAAACTATAAACCAGGTTTCTGATTAATTTGACATTTCTCAAACCAAAACCTTAGGAGTAATTTTCTTTCCTATGGAATGCTGCGTAAAGGTAAATTTTCCCTACTATTAATCATCACAAGCATCTACTTTTTTCTGAATCCACATACTTCTGAAAAATTTATCTTCGCAATTGGCATTTAGGTCTTTACATTATTTATATTTCTCTTTACTTCAAACTATAAACCAGGTTTCCGATTAATTTGACATTTCTCAAACCAAAACCGTAGGGGTAATTTTCTTTCCTGTGGAATGCTGCGCAAACATAAATTTTCCCTACTATTAATCATCACAAGCATCTACTTTTTTCTGAATCCACATACTTCTGAAAAACTTATCTTCGCAATTTGCATCTAGGTCTTTACATTCAGTTTTTCCATCTCGTTTAACGGAGCCATCATCACTGAGAATTTGCAATTCATTCTGGAGATGGGGATAAATTATTATCGCCTCTGGAGTAAAACCTTTTGGCAGTTTAAGATCTTTCATTTTTTCTGGTTTGTCACAAGCGTTGCCCGACCATAAATACAAATAAAAGCCATCGGTACCATCATAAGCACCAGCAGAAATTACATATTTATTTTGCCCAGGCCAATATTCTAAAAAGCGAATTCCCAAACCACCAAGGTCTAATTCAATAGGGTCTCCAAATTCCGCAGTTCCATTTTCTTGTGTGACTAAACTTTCTGGATTTAGCAGAGTTATAATTAAAGCCTTACCATCAATAATCGGACTACGGAAACCAATTAATAATTCTTTTTGATTGGGTGTAGAGCTTAATCCTTCTATATTTAAACCGCCTTTTTGCTTAGTTGCTGTTTTTGAAGCTTGTTCAAAATTATACTTTTTCAGCTTTTCACTGTTAATTAGATCGTCAACTAGTTTTGTATAGGAGTGACCAACTTGTTCGAGATTATATCCATTTTCTGTTTGGTTTAACTTGGTGGCAAAAAAGTTTCTTCTTTCTGGTTTAAATTTTCCTTTTTTACTCAATCCATGAGAAGTTATCCAATAAATGTTTTCACCTATATGAGAAGTAGCTTCAATATCTATTTCATCTTTGTCTGGATTGTTTGTAAAGTAGTGATTAACATCAAACTCAGCAACAGCTTTACCAGATTTTTTACCCTCATAAATTCTTAAAATATTATCTTCATCATCAGCAACCAGAAAAATACTTTCATCACCTACTGTAATAGCAGCAGAAGCGTCACAAACTCCATAATGACGAAATTCTTCACCAGTTGTAAATTTTAATTTAGATTGAGATTTAGATTTAGATTTAGACATAATTAAATTCTTCCTAATTAATGTAAACGTTGATGTGATTTAATGATCGACTGTGCAGTAAATTACTAATAAAAAATAGTGTAACAATTTCGAGCTGATTTATCAAGATAATCTCAATAAATTCTGATGTTACGATGACCTTAGCGCAGCTGCGACCCAGGAGATACGAAAGCTTTGCCATAGCAAGGTGGCGATAGAACTCCGTTCCGCTTAAGCGATCGAATGAATTAATCTGCTGAAGTTGTGATTGATTCCGCAGCAGACGTTTGCGATAGCATTCCGTAAGGAAAGCCTTCTCCAAAGGTATTCAACAATTAATAATTAATAATTAATAATTAATAATTAATAATTACCTCTCCTTGAAAAGAAGAAGATTGACTAATCATGAAAATTTTTTCTTGTCTCTTGGTCGATTGGAGGACAGCGAGGAGACCCGAAGAGTGCAGAGCCGCTCCGAAGATCGCCATCCCACCCAACGGGGAAGCTCCGCTTTACATGTCGCTCCGCGAAACGACCGCTTTCTCCTTT
>JBARXI010000005.1:0-3366 GCA_049647275.1 Microcoleaceae cyanobacterium | reverse complement strand
TTCTATCCATAAATTCAAATCATCCTAAATCTTTAATTCTCAAATGCCTATCAATTATTTATTCTCCTGAAATTGCTTTTTGTTTACCTACTTACAAGGAAAGAAAATTTCCCGATTTTTCCCCTTTGATTTCTGCTCCCTAATTTTTACCGTTACATCCCAGAAATTCAAACTATACCAAATTCTTAATTAAAAAATGCCAATGAATTATTCCCCTAAAATTACTATTTGCTTGCCTACCGTTCGGGAAAGAAAGAAAATTTCTCTATTTTTCAATAGACTCCTACTCCCTAATTTTTACCGTTGTATTTTTGCCCGACAATATAACAATTATTAATTCCATCCGGAAAATCAAACCATCCCAAATTCTTAATCCAGAAATGTTCATAAATTATTCCCCGAAAATTACTATTTGCTTGCCTAATCACAAGAACAGAAAGTTTCCCGATTTTTTCCTTTTGACTTCTACTGCCTAATTTTTATCGTTGTATTTTTGCCGGATAATATAACAATCATTAATTTTATCCAGAAATTCAAACCATCCCAAATCCTTAATTCTCAAATGCCAATCAATTATGCCCCGAAAATTACTATTTGCTTGCCTACTTATAAGGAAAGAAAATTTCTCTATTTTTTCCCTAGACTCCTGCTGTCTAATATTTATCGTTGCATTTTTCTCGGATAATATAACAATCATTAATTCCATCCAGAAATTCAAACTCTCCTAAATCCTTAATTCTGAAATGCCAATCAATTATTCCCCTAAAGTTACTGTTTGTTTACCTACTTATAATGCTGGAGAATTTCTCATCCAGGCAATAGATAGTATTATTCAGCAAACATTTACAGATTTTGAGTTAATAATTTCTGATGACTGCTCTACTGATAATACCCCCCAACTTATTCAAAACTATTTGAGTCAAGATAAAAGAATTAAATATTTCAGTAACTCGGAAAATTTAGGTCTTTTTGCTAACTGGAATCAATGTTTAAAATATGCCTCTGGTGAATATATTACCGTCTTTGCCCAGGATGATGTGATGTTGCCAAAAAACTTAGAGACAAAGGTAAAAATTTTGGATAAATATCCCAATGTTGGTTTAGTTACTTCCTCTATTATGGTGATTGATGCTAATAACAAACCGCTCCATTGGGATTGGGCAAATTATGCTGAGGATATGTTGGTAAAAGGTCGGGAGTGGGTGATGAATAATTTGGGAGAAGCTAATCCTATTTGTTGCCCATTTGTGTTGATGAGACGACAAGTTTTAGAGAAAGTTGGCGGTAATTTTAATGGAAATTATGCTTATGCTGCTGATTTGGAATTGTGGTTAAGAATGGGTTTGGTTGCCGATTTATATTTTGTCAAGGAAACATTGGGATATTATCGCTGGCATCAGGGAAATAAGACTCATAGTTTTGACGATTTTTATCAGCTTGAGGAACATTTGAAAATTTGTAGTGATTTAATTGATGGGTTGAATTTGCCTGACTCAGAATTAAATGATTTAGAAACTGAGGCTTTATCTCGCACTGTAAAATGGGTAAGTTATTATCGAATTTATGGTTATTTGGAAACAGGCAATTTTGATTATGCTTTAAAGTTATGTGAGTTGTTGGAAAGTTGGCGTGGTAAGTCGGGAAAATTAGGTATTTCTGTGCAAGAGTTAGGTACAAAAATACAGGAAATTTTGCGAGTAAATTCTCGCCTTAAGTCTGAGATAAATGATTTAGTTGCCTGGGTAAAAAATCTGGAAAAAGGTAAATCAGAACTACAAGAGGATGCTAAAAATTTGCGTTCTTGGATAGATAATCTTCAGCAAAAAAATTCGGCTTTAGAAGATGAGAAAAAATGGCTAGAATCTCAGGTTAAAGCTTGGATGAAAACTGCACAAAAGTATTATCGGGATAGTGATGGGGTTTAGGGAGTGGGATGTTAGAAGTCGAATCTGAGGAGAAATTTTATCACTACTTTTGCTTTTCCCGATCGTTCTGATATTCAATTCAAAAAAGTATGTGAGTTGCTGGAAACTTGGCGGAGTAAGTCGGGAAAATTAGGTATTTCTGTACAGGAGTTAGGTATTAAAATACAGGATATTTTGCAGGTAAATTCTCGCCTCAAGTCTGAGAGAAATGATTTAGTTGCCTGGGTAAAAAATCTGGAGAAAGGTAAATCCGAACTACAATAGGATGCTAAAAAAGTACGTTCTTGGGTGGATAATCTTCAGCAAAAAAATTCGGCTTTAGAACATGAGAAAAAATGGCTAGAATCTCAGGTTAAAGCTTGGATGAAAACTGCACAAAAGTATTATCGGGATAGTGATGGGGTTTAGGGAGTGGGATGTTAGAAGTGGAATGTTTGCTTTTCCCAATTATCCTCATACCAAATTAAAAAAAGTATGTGAGTTGCTGGAAAGTTGGCGGGGCAAGATGCCAATCCTTAATTAAGCTTCACCCGAACAAATGCTGAGAGATGATTCCTCCTAACTACTAACTACTAGAAACAGCCTAACTATTTGTAGCAAATATTTCTCACACCTGTTGTCATATCAATATTAATAAAATAATTTTACAAATAAACCAAATAAACAAATAATAGGAGTAGAAGCAATTCATCTTTACAGAGCATTCCGGAGGAAATTGCCCCTACTACTACTAATAGTCTCACAATTTGTAGCAAATTTTTTTCTAATTGCTATAAAGTGTGGGCTTTGAGAAGAAATTTTCCCACTATTTTTGCTTCTCCCTATCATTTTAATACCAAGCGTCAAAAAAGATAATTACAGTAAAATAATCTGCAAAACTATTAATATATTTGCTATCCTAAATTACTCTTGAATTATGGCTTCGTTGCTTGGTGAATTTTACTAAAAAACCAACTCTCAAGAATATTTTATAAAATTGGAATTCCCCAAATTTTGTTGAGTTTATCCAGAGGATAAACTGCGCTAACCCCATCGCTCTATCCAACCTAATTTTTTCTGTTGGTTTTCCACATTTGTGTCGTACTATTGGTCTGTCAACTTTGAAATAATGGATAGATTTTGATAACTTTAGATTGTAGTTGATACTTTTTGGAATTACCTACCCATCAACACTATTTTGACACACAACTATCCTAATTCAATGGCACGACTATAAGCTACACTCGCTTCATCTATTTTTCCCTGTTTGGCTAAAGCATCCCCTAGATTTTTAAAAAGTAAAGATGAGGTAGGATTTCGATTTATTGCTTGATTAAATATAGCGATCGCCTCTTCTATCTCTCCCACCTTTGTTAAAGCTTCTCCTAAATAGTTATAAGCTAAATCTGAATTAGGATTAGGATTAATTTCAATAGCGCGACGATAATAGTCTATAGCTTCC
>JBARXI010000004.1:0-4583 GCA_049647275.1 Microcoleaceae cyanobacterium | reverse complement strand
GGGTGATGTATGTGCGGTTTCTGACAGAACCGGATGTTCCCTTTAGCAATAATCAAGCCGAGCGTGATTTGCGGATGAGCAAGTGTAAGCAGAAAATTTCAGGTGGCTTTCGCTCCTTTGATTTTGCGGTTTTATTTGCCAATCTTCGCTCTTTTGTTTCTACTGCTTCTAAGCATGGTTTGAATCTCTAGAAAGTTATTACTGAGGCGCTACTTGGTAATGTATCTTTTTTTCTCACCTCCATTATTACTAGCTAGGCAGTTACTTGATTTTTTGATTAATGCGATAAAAGTTATAACCAGTTAATCTCTATGAGTAGCAATAGAGGATAAAGGAATATTTTTGTTTGAAAATAATCTAGATAAATTTAAACTTATAAAAAAAAACCAATCTGCTTCAAACTATAAAATTCAAGTATATCTATAAATAGGAATATATTCAGCTTGCAATCGAATTACAAAAACAAAAAAATGCAGCAATATGATATATTTTATAGAATAAATAATAAGATAATAGTATACTACGAAAAAGTAACTATTGCAAATTCAATGCTATGACTTATTAATTACAGTATTGAATAGGTATAGCTAGATAATAATAAATTTAGCATAAGGCAAATATTAAGTTTGTCTGATGATATCTAAGGTCACAAAAATGGTCAATAGAAGTCTCCTCGAAAAAATTAGTAAACTCCTAGCTCTTGCCAATTCACCTAATGAAAATGAAGCAGCACTAGCGGCAGAAAAAGCAGCAGAACTATTAGCTCAACATAATTTATGTATAGCAGATTTAGGAAAAGATCGGGATGAAGACATTAGTAAAGGTATTATTGATAAAACAGGTCGCTATGTAACCTGGAAAATGTGGATTCTAGCAGGTATTGCCAGTGCTAATGGTTGTCAAGCTATGCGCTCCACTTATACTGGCGAGATGAGATTAGTAGGAAAAAAAACTAATATAACAGTTTCTCAATACCTTTATCAATATTTAACTACAGTAGTCGATAAATTAGTAAAACAACATAAAGGTAAAGGTAGAGCTTTTATTAGTGCTTTTCGGGTCGGATGTGCAACTCGATTAAGACAAAGATTAGAAGACAAGCGAAAACAAATGCAAGAAAAAGGTATTACTAGTAACAGCAATGATAGCTCAACATCTGCTCTAGTTGTACGCTCAATGTTTGAGAAAAATACTTTAGCTATAGAAGCATACTTACAACAAGAAGGTGTTAAGTTTAAAACCCAGAAATCAGCAGAAATTAGTAGTAACTTGGGTTTTTCCTTTGGATATATTGCCGGAGATAAAATTAGTTTAAATTATCTAAATCATAACTTAAAAAAGGGTAATGTTATGGAGCAGTTGACTGGCAACTAATAAAGATATGTTGCTTTAAGATATACTTATTAGAAGGTATGCAAAAAAAAGATCGAAATCTTTGATATGGCAGAGACCGTACTTAAGTATAAAAACAGCTATATTGAATAGGTAATAATGTCTTGATTAAGATGTTGAACGAAAATATTTACACAAAGAATGAATGGATTTATCATCTGTAAAATAATATTTATACCTCAAATATAATACTTAATGGACAAATTGATTTGTAAGCAATCATTTAGATGAAATAATATTTTCAAAAAAAAGATTAAATACACTTGATATTAAACGTTATAAGTGTTAAAGTTAATCAGTGAAAATTTTTAGTAGATGGAGAAGATGGCTAAAACGACAACAGAAAAATCAATTACTCCACTGACTGGTAAAGCATTGTTGAAAAAAGTCAAAGAACTTTCCAGCTCGTCAAGGAAAGATACTGCAATTGCTTGTGGATATTATTCAACTACAAAAGATGAGCAGAAACGAGTAAATCTTACCAAGTTTTATGATGCAGTTCTCAAGGCAAAGGGGATACCTTTAGATGATAACGGTGTTAAAGATGGAAGAGGACGTGCTGCTACTTATCGTGCTTGTGTTCATAAAAATGGACAATTAGTAATAGGGGCGAACTATACACAGGAAATGGGATTAAAACCAGGGGATGAATTTGTTATCCAGTTAGGACATAAACATATTCATCTCAGGCAAATTACAGAATTAGAAAAAGAAGATGAAAATAATGATGAGGAGGAGTAGATAAATCAAGTAGCGATCACAGTTATCTGTAAATCTCCTAGTGGAACTAATGTAGATATTTCAAACAGCCAAAAATAACCTGTTTGTATATAGGTTTAGAAACGAAGTTTTTGGTAGCAAAAAAGTTTTTAGAAATTTACAGAGCTGTGAGAAGGAGAAAAAAAATATATGTAGTCAACCCACCTTTTATAAGATATTTTGGTGGAAAGATTATTTTATAAGAATACTGACACCAAACTCCTGATTTCACAAAGAAGATTAAGACACTGTGAGATTTATACCTGTGGTATTTCACCACAGGTTCGCTTCATAATTAACTAGGCTCATATTGATAAGTTGTTGTGCTCATTATTGGGATAATTTCAATTAGAGAAAATAAAATTAAATCAACTAAAATAAAACTAATAAATACCTATTTTCAAGATATAAATAAAAAATATATCCGCCTTATTTAATATATTAAGTAGCTACAGCAAATTAATTACCTAATTTTTATTCGTTATAATTTTTATTTGACAATATAGGCTTTTTAGCTTCAGAGTATGTGTAACTAATTTTCCATGACTACTTATCATTCAACAATTAATAATTTTCATGTGACGAGGTGCCGAATGCAAGTGCATGACAAACGGAAAACAATTAACAATTACCTCTCCTTAAAATGGATAGGATTGACTAAAAGGAAAAATTTTTCTTGTTTGCCGTGGGGCAGCCAGGCAGAAGCTTTAAAGCTTAATTATTAGGTAAGAAAAACTCTGATTACTTTAAAAAAAACAGATACAGGACTTATATCATGTCGGGATAATTAGCGATAAAAAAACTTTCTCCTCTTCTTCTTCTTTCTCCTCTTCTTCTTCCTTAGTAGATGGACAGAAATAAATATAATATGCTTTGTCGTTCCGACTCACTTTGAACATTTTACATTTAATTACACCTACCTACTTATCAGATGAATTAATATGTAAAAATAATCAAAAATTTTGATAAAAATAAACATATTAAGACATCATGTCCTTAACAGAACAAATTCTCTCGCAAATTCCAGGAAACCCACTAGAAGGTCTGCGACGAGCCGATCGGGTTTGGCAAAAACTGCGAAAAGAGAATCCTCCTATTCCTACCACTATTAAACAAGAAACTCAATCCCTAGAAACTTCCGACTGGGATGTAGTCATTTGTGGAGGTACTCTTGGTATACTTATCGGTGCTACATTAGCAAAAAAAGGTTGGCGGGTGGCCCTATTAGAACAAGCTATCCTCAAAGGCAGAAAACAAGAATGGAACATATCCCGCAAAGAATTAGAAGCATTTATAGAATTAAACCTCCTCTCCCCAGAAGAATTAGAAACAGCGATCGCCACTGAATACAACCCCGCTCGGATCGGCTTTCCAGAGAGCAAGGACATCTGGGTAAAAGATGTCCTCAATATCGGCGTAGACCCAGTTTACCTCCTGGAAACTCTCAAACAACGCTTCCTTGAAGCAGGCGGTCAACTATTTGAAAACACAGCTTACGAAGCAGCAACCATTCATCCAGATGGGATAAACATCCAGACTAGGAATGGCCAATCATTCAAAGCCCGACTACTCCTCGATGCAATGGGGCATTTTTCTCCCATTGTCAAACAAGCACGCCAAGGCAAAAAACCCGATGCAGTCTGCCTAGTAGTGGGCACCTGTGCCACCGGATACCCGAAAAACGATACAGGAGACATTTTTGCCTCATTTACCCCCGTGGAAAATCAATGTCAATACTTTTGGGAAGCATTTCCCGCCAGAGATGGGCGAACTACCTATTTATTTACCTATTTAGACGCTCACCCAGAAAGAATTTCCCTAGAATCTTTCTTTGAAGAATACCTGCGCTTATTACCCCAATACCAAAAAGTCGAACTCAGTCAACTCCAATTTCAACGGGCCTTATTTGGCTTTTTTCCTTGCTATCGTCAAAGTCCCCTCAAAACTCCCTGGAATCGTATTTTGCCAGTGGGCGATAGTAGTGGGAGTCAGTCTCCCCTAAGTTTTGGAGGGTTTGGGGCAATGGTACGTCATCTGAAACGGTTAACTGTGGGTATTGATGAGGCTCTCAAAACTGACAACCTTGACTCAAACGCCTTGGCACTTCTGCAACCCTATCAGCCTAATGTATCAGTAACTTGGTTATTTCAACGTTCGATGAGTTTAGGGGTAGAGCAAAAAGTTGACCCAAATCAAATTAATCAACTATTGGCAGGTGTGTTTCAGGTAATGGCAAAACTGGGGGAACCTGTACTTAAACCTTTTCTTCAGGATATAGTAAAATTTCCTGCTTTGGCACAAACATTATTTATTACTTCCTTAACTAAACCCAATTTAGTCATCAAAATTATCCCTCAAGTTGGCGTGGGAAATTTGTTAGATTGGATGAGGCATTATTTCAACTTAGGAATTTATACTTTGTTATATTCTAT
>JBARXI010000003.1:0-3721 GCA_049647275.1 Microcoleaceae cyanobacterium | reverse complement strand
CAACAAGATAAATCCGTGTTGCTTCGTCTATTCTTAGCTGACCAAAGATATATTCTGATGTCGGACAATTTCATTGTGCCCCTACACAGTCGGCTAAGGCCAATGCCTAGCGTTCTGCTTACTTTTTGTTGATAGTAGTAGCACAGGACTACTTTAGTTGTCTAGTCTAAACGACTCCCTTGTTTTCATCCCCCGGTTAAAACACGGGGGCCTTCAACGTCGCTTTTCGGTAAATAACAATCGGGTTATTCTGAAGATTGATATATTGACTAAATTTTTTTTTTATGGTAACGATAGCGTCTTTTTTGCTGTAAAACTCAAAAACCCGCTACAGTTAAAATATGTAAAAAATTTTCACAAAAGGTTAAGTAATTCATGCGCGTAATATTAATGACAGGGAAAGGTGGCGTTGGCAAAACATCAGTGGCCGCCGCAACAGGGCTACGTTGTGCGGAGCTGGGCCATAAAACTCTGGTCTTAAGCACCGATCCAGCTCACTCTTTAGCAGATAGCTTCGATCTGGAAATGAGCCACGAACCTCGGAAGGTTAGGGAAAATCTTTGGGGTGCTGAGTTGGATGCTTTGATGGAATTGGAGGGAAATTGGGGGGCGGTGAAACGCTACATTACTCAAGTTTTGCAGGCGCGGGGTTTGGAAGGTGTACAAGCTGAAGAATTGGCTATTTTGCCGGGAATGGATGAAATTTTTGGTTTAGTACGGATGAAGCGTCATTATGATGAGGGGGAATATGAGGTTTTAATTATTGATTCTGCTCCCACGGGTACAGCTTTGCGACTTTTGAGTTTGCCGGAAGTGGGGGGTTGGTATATGAGGAAGTTTTATAAGCCTTTGCAGGGAATGTCGGTGGCATTAAGACCACTTTTTGAACCTATTTTTAAACCTATTACTGGTTTTTCTTTGCCCGATCGGGAAGTGATGGATGCTCCTTATGAATTTTATGAACAAATTGAAGCTTTGGAAAAGGTTTTAACTGATAATACTAAGACTTCTGTGCGGTTGGTGACGAACCCTGAAAAAATGGTAATTAAGGAGTCTTTGCGCGCTCATGCTTATTTGAGTTTGTATAATGTTTCTACAGATTTAGTAGTAGCAAATCGGATTATTCCTGATTCTGTAACTGACCCTTTCTTTAAAAAATGGAAGGAAAATCAACAACAATATCGGCAGGAAATTCACGATAATTTTAGACCTTTACCAGTGAAGGAAGTGCCTCTTTATTCTGAGGAAATGTGTGGGTTGGCTGCTTTGGATAGATTGAAAGAAACTTTGTATGCAGATGAAGACCCTAGTCAGATTTACTATAAGGAAAATACTTTGAAAGTCGTGCAAGAGAAAGGTAATTATAGTTTAGAGTTGTATTTGCCAGGAATTCCTAAAGAGCAAGTTCAGTTGAATAAAACTGGGGATGAGTTGAATATTAGAATTGGTAATCATCGCCGGAATTTGGTATTACCTCAAGCTTTAGCAGCATTGCAACCTTCAGGGGCAAAGATGGAGGATGATTATTTGAAGATTAAGTTTGCTGAAGTGACAAAAGTTTAGTTTAGGATAATTATTTTTTGAGTGGGAGTAGGTTTTGATTTTTATTCTTTAAATAGTTGGTAAAGCGTGTACCCGCATTTCTCACAAAAAATGCGCTCGCACAAGGTGGAAAGCTTACCTCATTTGAGGAGCGAGTATGATACTCTCCTTGTCCCCAAAATTACAGTCTGTTAATCTGTATCTATTCCCAATCATCATTGATTATACCTCTGTCAAAATTCAAAAACTATAGCAAGTTTGGCTGAGAAGAATCAATCATTTTGTCAGCACAATCAAACTTGAATAAAACCACAAAACTTGCTATTATTTAGTCATAAAAAAAATATATTATCTGTAATTTAGATGAATTTTGTGAACAGCAAAAACCTCAAAAATTAATTTAAGTTAGGGCGAGTCAACGGCCAAGAAATTATTGCCAAATTTGAAGGAGGAAAAATTACCTCTAATGCTGGAATTGTCTTGTCAGAGGAATTTTAATCGCGATAACTACTACTTGTCTCTAAGTGCCTAGGCAAAATTAATTACACAGTTTTCAATGTAATAATAAATCGCTGTATTCTTTTAGTCTAAACTATTACAGCGTTTGTTGTTTTCTCTGTTGACTAGGTAACTAATTTTGTATGACTACTTATCAAGATATTTTGGTAATTGCTTACTCTAGAATTCAAGCTATTCAAGATACAAGTTAACCTTTTATACTCCGTTTGGTAACTAAATATTTCGTAAGCATTCAGCCGTTAGCTAGCCTCCTAGGTCGGAACTGCGGACTTCAGCCGTCAGCTATAAGTTATTAACTTAAGTAGGTAGGCAAAAAAAGTTATAAAATGCCAAGCTACGCACATCTGAGAAAAACTTAAACTTTATAGCACAGAGCGTTTTCTATTTAACCCGTGCCGATCGCTATTTATTATCTCACTCATATGAAGGAGAAATTAGTCTCCAAGGAGAATTAAAAGTTACGACTAAAGTATACTCCTTTAACCAGATGAGGAATTATTCATTATTTGCTGATTGCTGACCGCTAATAGCTGTTTGCGCAGCAGTCCGCAGGAAATGCTTACAATATTTCTGGAAATGACTGATAATATAAGCGGTCTTTTTTGTCATGCTTTCTCTGGGTTAATCAACTCTTAAAAATCAAGAAATACTGGAAAATTTTGATGGTAAAGATTGAATTTTATCTGGGTTAACTTCAAATTTTCTCTAATTTGTGAAAAAGTTCAATTTTTGATATCCAAATCAGCTTTTAAAATTACTTTGTGAGAAATGCGGGTAATCTGTCAACCTTGAAATGATGGATAGATTTTTATAACGTATGATTTTGGGGTAATGCTTTTTGGGATTGGCTAACCCTTAAAAGGATCTTGACAGACCACTACTTAGATAATGCTAATTTATTCTCCGTAGAAGACCCCGAAAGTATTACAGATGAAGAATTATATGATTTGCTAATGGCTGAATATCCTAACTGGGTCAAAGCAGCAATGACTAAGCACCTAATTAATTTAAACTAACCTACAATAGCAGTCTTATTTGAGTCGTAAATTTTTCCTGTAGGTATTAGGTGGTAGCTGGTGGTAGGTAGAAGAAAAATAAATACACCGAAATTTTTCACAACTGATTTGGGAGTGCTATATATAGTACATCGCCAAAAAATATTGTTCTAGGAAAGAGCAAAAATAAAATAGGCTATACTACACAATTTTGGTTTGCTATTTAACCAAAAACAGTAGTTACTAAATTTAAAACTTTTCATAGTTCACATAGGGTAATAAATTTATGACTATTAACCTGAAAAAAGGACAAACAATTGTACTGGATAAGAATGAATATGACTTATCCCGAATGACAATGGGTTTAGGATGGGATGTCGCAAAATCTTCAGGTGGTTTAGCAGGTTTTTTCGGTAATAGATTAGACTTTGACCTTGATGGTTATGCTATTTTATTGGGGTGCGATTCGTTTGACCTAAAGCAAGCCGAAAGGTAAGCGGGACGGTTGCTACAGCCCCGAAGCTGTAAGAACTGATTATATATGAGGTGCAAGTCCTCCCTCCAGATGCAGGAGTGAAAGCATGGCCCCTATCAGTAGGATTAGCAACCTTATTGGTAAAGCGGGGACAAAAGGCAGACCACTGGTAGTCCAATCTGGTGACTGT
>JBARXI010000002.1:0-4184 GCA_049647275.1 Microcoleaceae cyanobacterium | reverse complement strand
AGATTTAACAGCCGAACAAATAGATACTCTGAAATTAATTCAAGGAGTTATTCGCCTTTCTGAACATATTCTCATCAAAGACAAAAAAGAAATTATAGACCAACTATGGTGTCGTTTAGTTGGGATTGATAACCTAGATATTCAAGATTTATTATTACAAGCAAAGGAAACTAGAAAAAATGCTTGGTTGCGTCCTTTGTATCCTAGCTTAATGCCACCAAATACAGAATTAATTCGTACTATCAAAAGTCAGGCAGAAGCAGTGACTGCATTAGCAGTTACACCAGATAATCAACAAATAATTTCCGGCAGTCGAGACAATATTATTAAGGTCTGGAATTTAGATACAGGTAAAGAAATATTTACCCTGACCGGTCATACAAAAGAAATTACATCATTAGCGATAACAAATGACGGTAATAAATTAATTTCTGCTTCAGAAGATACAACTATCAAAGTTTGGAATTTTACCACAAAAACAGAAATAATTACTCTCACAGAACATACAGCACCAGTAACATCTGTAACTATTACACCTGATGAAAAAGAATTAATTTCAAGTTCTGATGATGGTACTGTGAAAATTTGGGATTTAGAAACAGGGGAAAATATTTATAGTATTAAAGCTCATAAAAAAGAAGTTAAAGATGTGGCAGTCACGCCAAATGGAGAAGAAATAATTTCAGTTTCTTACGATAAGACGATTAAGATATGGAATCGTAAAACTAGGAAATTAACTACTAGTATTGAAGGAAATAAAGCTGAATATACAGGTGTGGTTGTCACACCAGATGGGCAGCGAATGATTGTCTACGATTTGGATGGAGAATGGGATTTCTTTTTTGGGGATATTATAGTATTCGATTTAGCAACTGGGGAGAAGATTTATAATTTGTCTGGTCATCAAACTGTGGTTGAATCTGTTGCTGTAACATCAGATAGTAAGTTCTTAATTTCTGTATCGGGAGATTCTACTATTAAAGTTTGGGATTTAGAAACTGGGGTGGAATTTTCTACTCTTAGAGACCATGATGGTTATGTAAATACTGTAGTAATTTCTAGTGATGGTAAACGGATAATTTCTGGTGGTTTTGATACTACTATTAAAGTGTGGGATTTAGAGAAAGCTAGGGAAAATAAGTCTCTGGGTTCTAATCATATTGGTCATGAAGATGAGGTAAATGCTGTTGCGATTACTCCTGATAATAAATGGATGATTTCTGGCGGCGTTGATGGGATATTGAAAGTTTGGGATTTAACAAATTTTGCGGAAGTTTTTAGTTTAAATTTAAAGCATAAATCGGTAAACGATTTAGCTATTAGTTCAGATGGTAAAGAGGTATTTGTGGCTTTTGGGGATTCTTTACCAAGGACTAAATCAAGAGCGATTAAGTTTCTTGACCCTGAAACTGAGGCGGAAATTTTAACTTTTTCGGCTCCTTTTAATTTGGGAAATTTTATGGCATTAATACCTAATACTGAACTGTTACTTTCTGGGTATTGGGGCGACCGGGGAATTACTATTTGGGATTTAGCGTCAAAGGAAGAAATTGGTTATTTAGGACCTTATGAAGAGTCGGCATTATGTGTAACAGTAACACCTGATGGTCAAAAGGCAATTTGTGGTTATGAAGATGGAACAATTATTATTTGGGATTTGGAAACAGAAGAGCAAGTTTTAATGATTACAGAAGATATTGGTTTGGTATATTCTTTGGCGATAACTCCTGATGGTAAACAATTTATTTCGGCTTCGGAGGATGAATATTTGAGAGTTTGGGATTTAGAAACTGGGGAGCAAGTTGGTTTGCTAAAAGGTCATAAAAGAGAGGTATTGGATGTAGTAATATTGCCAAATAATCGGGCTATTTCTGCTTCGGTTGATAAAACTTTGAAAGTTTGGGATTTAGAAAAAAAGAAAGCGATCGCTAATTTTTCTGTTAATAGTGGTTTAAGATGTTGTACGGTGGCAAAGGATGGGGTGACTGTTGTTGCGGGTGATTATTCTGGTAGATTGCATTTTTTGAGATTAGAGGGATAGTTCAAGGATAGAAGAAACTGTCACTTCCTTACTTTGGAGATTGATAAGAAACCGGGTTGGTTTTAAATATCTGATAAGAGTGACATATCCTTCGACAAACCTGGTTTCTGTACTTAGGAAAAAAATCATAAACTTCGTTGGTTTTAAATATCTTAGAAGACTGACATATCCTTCGACAAACCTGGTTTCTGTACTTAGGAAAAAAATCAAAAACTTCGTTGGTTTTAAATATTTTATAAGACTGACATATCCTTCCACAAACCTGGTTTCTGTACTTAGGAAAAAAAATCTAAGAAACCGGGTTGGTTTTAGATATCTGATAAGAGTGACATATCCTTCCACAAACCTGGTTTCTATCCGGAATTTACTGGTGAAACTCAGTAAAATCTTTCTTGAAGAAGTAGTCAGTAATGAATCAATGAACGAGAATGAACTTGATAGTAATTATCATTTCCCTTATGAGTTTAATACCCCACCGTCTACACGGTGCTCAAAATTGTTTGGGGTTAGAATCCCCATGCAATTTTCTCTCCTGACTCCTGACTACTGACTCCTGACTCCTTCTTCAACACCCCATCAAACACATTTGCACTCTCACCGAAAGTGGGGTATTCAACGCATAAGGAAAAACATCAAAAATTCCGTAAGTAAAATCAACTAGATACTTGTGAGTTAATAGCAAAATAATTAATTTTATATAATGGTATAAGAGAGTTTAAAATTTAAGTCATTATGTGGGAAGATATAAATCCGGTTAGTTTCATAAATACTCCAGAGCAAGATGCAGATGTATCGGAATTACTCCGATTATCTACTCAATCAGAAGAAAATATTATTGCTCAATTTTCCGCTCTGGAAATTGAGGTAAATAATGAACTATTAACAATAGCTGAAAACCAAAATACAGCTCAAACAGAAGTAGAAAAAATCACAGGTATGGCTAGAGATAAACCTTTAGCTATCCCTCCAGATAATGACCCACTTTTGTCACCAAATACAGAAAATATAAATAATGTTGAACCACGTTATGTAACAGTAGGAAACCCTAATAGCGATCGCTATATTGTGGAGCCAGGAGAAAAAGTAAATGGCATGGTTTTAGATGGAGTAGTTAGTATAGAAGACTCCTTTTTTGGCGACCATTTTTCTACGGGTACTCTGCTAACTTCAGGTAAACATATTCTTACAGCAGGTCATTCTGTAGTCGATGAACAACCTAGAAATGTGCAAGTAACTTTTAACTTACCTTCAGGAGATATCACATTAAAAGCTAGCAAAATTTTTCTGCATCCAGACTATGATAATTCCAGCTTAGTTAACGATATTGCTATTATTGAACTCGAATCAGAAGCACCTCAAGAAAGCCAACGATACGATATATATCGCGATGACGATGAAATTGGTTTAGTACATACAAAAGTAGGTTATGGCTATAGTGGTCGGGGGCAAACACAAGAACAGTTCGAGGAGACTCAAAAACGAGTTGGCTTTAATATTTATGATGATTTTAGTACAAAATTACAGAGAAAATTCTTTGGTATTTCTTCTTCTAACGCCACAAATACTCAGCTAGCTTATGACTTCGATAATGGTAAACCAGAAAATGATGCTTTTGGTCGGTTGTTCGGTATTGAAGACACGGGGTTGGGTGAGGCGGAGGTTAATTCTGCTGTGGGTGATTCTGGGGGGCCAACTTTCATTGATGGTCGGGTGGCTGGTATTACATCTTATGGATTTGGGGATATTATTAGTGATGTAGATAATATTACCAATTCTAGCTTTGGTGAGTTGTCTGTGGATACAAGGGTTTCTGTCTATGCTGATTGGGTAGATAATATTACTGGCACTTCGGTTTCTGGGGAGGTAGTAAATACTGATTTTAATGATGATGAAAATGTTGATGTTGTCTGGCGTAATAATTTAAATGGTAAAAATCAGTTGTGGTTGATGGATGGTGTTGAGCGCGAGGAAATTGTTGAACTGCCAAGACGTCAGGGTAAGAATTGGGAAATTGTTGGTACTGGTGATTTTGATGATGATGAAAATATTGATGTTGTCTGGCGTAATAATTTAAATGGTAAAAATCAGTTATGGCTGATGGATGGTTTTGAGCGCTCTGAAGTTGTCGAGCTTCCCAGACGTC
>JBARXI010000001.1:0-4420 GCA_049647275.1 Microcoleaceae cyanobacterium | reverse complement strand
TTGACTACTCCCCGGACTCAAGTCACGGGGAAACAAGCGTAGATACTACGCAACAAGATAAATCCGTGTTGCTTCGTCTATTCTTAGCTGACCAAAGATATATTCTGATGTCGGACAATTTCATTGTGCCCCTACACAGTCGGCTTAAGTTTAACCCTAAGCTTTCTGCTTACTTTTCTAGTAAAAATAGCACAGGACTACTTTAGTTGTCTAGTCTAAACGACTCGCTTGTTTTCATCCCCCGGTTAAAACACGGGGGCCTTCAACGTCGCTTTTCGGTAATTTCCTACGGATGCGGAGCAAACATGAATTCCCCCTACTGACTACTGACTACTGACTTCAGCTATAGTCCTAACTTTTCCAATACTGGACTAGTTGACACTACATGACGATCTAACCCCAGTTCTTTTGGGGAAATGCCCAAAGCTAAAGCCATTAGTTGAGGTAAGTGCAACACTGGTAAACCTAACTTACGTCCAATCACTTTTTCTACCTCTGGTTGACGAGAATCTAAATTTAAGTGACACAAAGGGCAAGGTGTTACTATACAATCTGCACCTTTGTCAATAGCTTCGCTAACATGGTTTCCGGCCATTTGAAAAGCTTGATTAGTGGCATAGCTAGAAAGAGGCCAACCACAACATTGAGTTCGACCTCGGTAATAAATTGGAGTCGCCCCAATAGCCCGAAACACATTTTCCATAGATTCTGGTTGGTAGGGGTCATCTAATGGCAAATTATTTTGACCTCTAAGTAGATAGCAACCATAGAAAGCAGCACATTTGAGGCCAGAGAGTTTGTGGGTGACGTGATTTTGAATCTCTTCGAGACCGTAATCTGCAATCAAGGCCCAAAGCAGATGTTTAACTTCTGTACTACCTTGGTAGGGAGAACAACTCTGTTTTTGTAAGAGGCCATTGATTTCTTCAAGGTAGTCTGGGTCAGTTTGTTGAGATTCCTTGAGGCGCTCATCCACATGACCAATTACTCCTTGACAAGTGCTACAGTGCGTTAGTAATGGTAAATTGAGTTCCTCAGCCAAGGTTATGTTGCGGGCATTAACAGTATCTTCGAGTAGTTGAGAGTCTTCTTTAAAAGTACCAGATCCACAACAGGCAGCTTTTTTCAATTCAATCAGTTCGATTCCTAGGGTTTTAGTAAGAGCTTGGGTAGACTGATAAAGTTCACGACAAGCTCCTTGAGCAACACAGCCAGGAAAGTATGCATATTTAAGTTTTTTAGAAGCCATGACATCAACTAATATAGAATATAGATATAGCCAGATTATTTTATAAACATAGCTTATAATTGTTTTATATTGACTACTTCCCCAATTTTAGTCACAGGGATTCTCAGTTGATAAGTAGATGGACAGAAATAAATATAATATGCTTTGTCATTGCGAGGAACGTTTACGAAGCATTTCGGAACTCCTCACTTTGGACATTTGACATTATTTAACTACACCTACCTACTTACTACGCCACAGGATAAATCGCTGTTGCTTCATTTCTCATAATTGTGATGTGACCAAATAAATATATATATACAATATTCTCCCTTGCACAAGTCAAAGTGCTCCTACACAGTCGATCGAGGTTTGAACCTAACTTTCTGCTAACTTTTGTGATTATTAATTAGCAATTAGCCAATGAAACAATAAAATTCTTTGACAAAAGTAATAAAGTTGTGGTAAAAATAAAAATTTTTTAAAAAATTGACCAGATGACTCACTGGCATAATTAGTAGTTAGCAAGAACCTAGTTTCGGATAAGATCGGAAACGCAACATCCAAATTTAAAGTAAGGAGAAAATTTGATGAGCAAAGATGAAATTTTGTCAAAAGTACAGAAAATTGTGGCCGATCAACTGGAAAAAGATGCAGAAGAAGTGAAACCAGAATCTAATTTTGCCAATGATTTAGGAGCTGATTCCTTAGATACAGTAGAGCTGGTTATGGCATTAGAAGAAGAATTTGAAATTGAAATTCCAGATGAAGAAGCAGAAAAAATAGCTACTGTTCAAGCGGCTGTGGACTATATTAATGACCAATTAGCAGCAAAAGCATAATCATCCCCGCAACCCAAAGTTTCTGCGTTCTGGGTGTGTAATTTCTGGAAACGAAAATTATGACAAATTATGAGCTTAAACGAGTAGTTGTCACAGGAATGGGTGCGTTAACACCAATTGGCAATACTCTATCTGATTATTGGGACGGGTTGTTAAGTGGCAAAAATGGCATAGGTTTAATAACCCGATTCGATCCTTCTCAACACGCTTGTCGTATTGCAGGAGAAGTAAAAGGATTCGATCCTCACGACTATATGGACCGCAAAGAGGCTAAACGAATGGACCGCTTTGCCCACTTTGCCGTTGCAGCTAGTAAACAGGCGGTTACTGATGCCAAATTGGAAATCAACGACCTAAACGCAGAACAGGTGGGAGTGATGATTGGCACAGGGGTAGGTGGCCTAAAAGTCTTGGAAGACCAGCAAGAGATATACTTGAATCGTGGCCCCTCTCGGTGTAGCCCCTTTATGATTCCGATGATGATTGGTAATATGGCCGCAGGATTAACTGCAATTCATACCGGAGCTAAAGGGCCGAACTCTTGTGCTGTGACTGCCTGTGCTTCAGGGTCTAATGCTATAGGAGATGCTTTTCGTCTGATCCAAAGAGGATTTGCTCAAGCCATGATTTGTGGGGGGACAGAATCAGCAGTTACTCCTCTGGGATTAGCAGGATTTGCTTCTGCTAGGGCTTTATCTACCCGTAATGATGACCCGGCTCATGCTAGTCGCCCCTTTGACCGCGATCGCGATGGCTTTGTCATGGGTGAAGGTGGAGGTATTCTGATTCTAGAAGAATTAGAATGTGCCCTCAGTCGAGGGGCTAGAATCTATGCAGAAATAGTCGGTTATGGTATGACCTGTGATGCATATCATATGACTTCCCCAGTACCTGGTGGAGAAGGGGCAACTAGAGCTATGCAATTAGCAATGAAAGATGGTGGCCTAACTCCGGCACAAATTAGTTATATAAATGCCCACGGTACGAGTACATCAGCAAATGACCCAACAGAAACAAAAGCTATCAAAAAAGCTTTAGGTGAAAGGGCTTTTGAGATAGTGGTTAGTTCAACTAAGTCAATGACAGGTCATTTGTTAGGTGGGTCTGGAGGTATTGAAGCTATAGCAACAGTAATGGCGATCGCCCATGACCAAATTCCACCAACTATTAACTTGGATAATCCCGATCCAGATTGTGACCTAGATTATGTACCCCACACGAGTCGCGCTCAAAAAGTAAAAGCAGCTTTATCCAACTCATTTGGATTTGGGGGACATAATGTCACCTTAGCATTTAAAAAATATGTTTAAAGCTTGAGGATTAGACATTTTTTAGGGGGCTTTTGCCCCCTTTTTCATTTTTTTCATAAGAAGGAAGAATCTTGCATTGTCTGAGTTTTAAGTTTTTGATATGTCCGTGCCCTTTCCTTCGACTGCTATATAGTAAATTAAAACTATAACGTTGTAGATATACGGTGTGGATAACTCAAAAAAGTGTAATTTCTCTGATGGCTATTTACCACTTAATATATAGTTTGATTTTTGGGAAAAACCTCAATTCGAGAACTATTGGAGTCAAGATTATAGTCAGTATCTTGTGCCACAAAACAGAGATGATTTAACCGCTCAACTAAACTTACTCAAACTGAACGAGAAGCTCTGAAAGTCTCGTCATTTGTAGTGGAGCGACCACCACAGGGTTAAACGGCAAACCCTTTATTCCTTGGTCTAAGACATCAGGAATTACTTTTTTAATTATATTAAATGACCCATTTACATCAGCATTTAATAATTTATTTTCTCTGGTTTTATACAATCCTCTTGTTACTCTTTTTCCACTAAATTTCGGTTTTTTCTCTCCATATTTTGGTAAATCATCCCCATCTAAAAAGCTTGATTGAGATGCACGCGGATTCTTCTGTTATTATTACTTTTATTCCTTTTAGTTTTGCTCTATATATTAACATTTCTATTAACTTATAATGAGGCATATTCACAAATTGTTGATTGTTCTTTTTCCCGAATTTTATCTTTTGTTTCCAATTCTGATTCTGCCCAATAATTAAGATTCCTATTTCATGGTTGATACACCAATCTATTACTCTTTTACTTGCTGTATGGAGATAGTTTTCTACTCGACAATTTCGTTTGTGAGTTAATTTTTTAACCGATGAGAATTACTTTGATTATGGTTGGTTTTTAATTGAGATTGTAAACAAGAGCGCTGTTTATTATAAAAGGTGTTAATTGCTTTTAATGGTCTGCCTTTAATCATGCTTAGGTGAAGTTCCTGTTTGATTTGTAGTTACAGCTATTAAGTTATTTACTTCCTTTGTCTATTCCTGCTATTT